>CAZQSL010000163.1:0-6482 GCA_964595945.1 uncultured bacterium | reverse complement strand
TCCGACCTTTCTGCTCCTTCTCTGCTTGCCTGATTATTCTCCGTGAACGGTTACCAAGGTGTTTACATATCGTCCGATAGGATAATAATTAATTGATATGAGATCATTCTGTTGAGGAGGCCATGATGCCATCGCGAAGCGTATATGATGTCGTAATCATCGGAGCTGGCCCGGCAGGACTCTTTGCCGCGCTTGAGTTGACAAAGAACAATGGCTTCAGGGTGCTGCTCGTCGAAAAAGGCAAAGACCTGCCTGAGCGCAGCCACAAGTGCGCCGATGATATTTTGTGCGGGTGGGGCGGGGCCGGAGCGTATAGTGACGGCAAGCTCAATCTCTCGCCGCATGTCGGCGGCATACTTTCAAATTATATGGGAGAACAGGAACTCCTTGATGCCATAGAATATGTCGATGCAGAGTACGTGGCATACGGGGCTTCGGACAGGGTATATGGCGGGGATTCCGAAGAGATCGACGAATTCAGGAAGAATGCCGCGAAGGCCGAGCTTAAGTTGATGGTTTCGCGTATCAGGCATATCGGCACGGAAGTCTGTATCGAAGTACTCGCGAGGATGCGCGAGCGTCTGATGAGCCGAATTGACACGGTTTTCAACACATCGGTGGTGCGCATCGACGCAGAGCATGGAGTGGTGAGCGGAGTCGAACTCGAAAACGGAGAGCGTATCGCGTGCAGAGCGATAGTCGCCGCGCCGGGCCGCGAAGGGTCCGAGTGGTTTGCCGCCGAGTCGGCGAGGCTCGGGCTGAAGCTCGAAAACAATCCGGTGGATATCGGCGTGAGGGTGGAGGTGCCGGCTCCTGTCATGCAGCCGCTGACCGATGTGCTGTACGAATCGAAATTTCTCTATACTTCACGTACGTTCGATGATCCGGTGCGTACCTTCTGCATGTGTCCTCACGGCGAAGTCGCCCTTGAGTATAACAATGGGCTCGTGACTGTGAATGGACACAGCTATGCGGCGCGTAAAACCGACAATACAAATTTCGCGGTGCTCGCGAGCACGGTGTTCACAAGTCCGTTCAATCAGCCCATAGCCTATGGGAAATATGTCGCAAGCCTCGCCAATATGATCAGCGATGGAGTGATCGTACAGCGGCTCGGCGACCTCCGGGCGGGCAGACGCTCGACAGTGGAACGCATTGCGCGCTGCGCTATCGATCCGACGCTCAAGACAGCGACTCCAGGCGATCTCAGCTTTGTGTTGCCATACCGCTATTTATGCGGTGTAATGGAGATGCTCGAAGCGATGGACAAGGTCGCTCCCGGGGTCAATTCAAAGGAAACCCTGCTGTATGGTGTCGAGGTGAAGTTTTACTCGTCGCGCGTGGAATTGAGTGGTACGTTCGAAACCGGTCTGAGGAATCTTTTTGGTGCGGGTGACGGAGTGGGCATTACAAGAGGGCTTGTGCAGGCATCTGTTTCGGGTATGGTGGCCGCGCGCGCGATCATCGAAAGATTGAAATAACAGGGGAGATGGCAAATTGAAAATATTACTCGTCAATGATGATGGATATACCAATCCGGGGATATGGGCGCTCGCGGATGCCTTCGCGGACAGAGGCGACAGCGTGACCGTGGTCGCGCCTGACGGGCAGCGCTCGGCCACCAGTCATGCCGTTACATTGCACAAACCGTTGCGCCTGAAACGCGCATACGATTTCGACAGGCCCAATGTCAATGTTTACCACACGAGCGGCACGCCGGTTGATTGCGTGATCATGGGATTGTTCAAAGTGGCAACAGACGCGGACATAGTGCTGTCGGGCATCAACAGCGGCCCCAATCTCGGAGAAGACGTACTGTATTCGGGCACGGTAGGCGCCGCGATGGAGGGGGCGATGATCGGAAAACCTTCGATTGCCGTGTCTCTCTCGGGCTACGAGAATCCGGAATATGATCTCGCGACTGCTTTTACGATGGGGCTTGTCGATGTGGTCATGAGTATGAATCTGCCTGAAAGATTTGTGCTTAATGTCAATGTGCCGCCGGCAAGGGCCGATCAGTACAGGGGCTTCAGAGTCACGCGGCTCGGCACTCGTAAATATACCGATGTGCTGACTGAAAAAACCGATCCGCGCGGCGGAGTGTATTTCTGGATCGCAGGAGACCCTGTGCGGATGCAGGACGAACCCGATACTGACAATACCGCCATCTCGGAAGGCCTGATTTCGATAACCCCTCTCATGCACGATCTTACCAGTCACGGACTTGTCAAAACGCTTGCCATCGCTGACCCGCTGAAACGGAATATATGAATCGCATTGTCAAATCATCTGCTACGATGCAACATGCCGCGAGCATAGCCGCATGCTGGAAGGCGCTGCTGTGTGTTATGGCGATGTCGGCGATGTTCACCGTGAGTGGTTGCGGTGGTGGTTCGTCGGGAGCGCCAGTTATTTCTGTGCCTGCCCAGTGTACGGAGGCATGTTGTGGTGATCTGGATTGCGGGAGCAGCGAAAAATGCTGCAGCGGCGCGTGCTACGAAACATTCATGAAAACTTACAGTGGAGCCGGTACCGGCACGGAGTGGTTTTCGGCAGCCAAACAAACATCTGACGCGGCATTTATTGCGGCGGGCTGGACATCGACCGCAAGCAACGGCGAAGATGATATGTGGGTAGTCCGAATCGACAAAGACGGAAATAAAGTGTGGGAAAGCAGAATCGGCGGCACCGGCGAAGACAAAGCCTACGATGTGATCGCGACCACTGACGGAGGTTTCCTGGCAGTCGGCGGCACCGATTCGTATGGCTATGGCGACATGGACGCGATATTCATCAAATACAACGCGGAAGGCGCCCGGCAGTGGATAAAAATGTATGGCGCTCCCGGTATGGATGACAGTCTGCTTTCTGTCGTGAATGGTATCGATGGCGGATATGTCGCGGCAGGAGTTACATATTCGCAGGGGATAAACGGAGACGCCTGGGTATTTAAGCTCTCTGACAGCGGTGCCACCGAGTGGAGCCGGTCGCTTGGCGGTACTGGTTATGATTATGCTCACCAGATTATCGTGGCTGATGACAACAATGGATACGTGATCGCCGGACAGTCTCTATCGAACAGTACTAATGACAGCGATGCGTGGCTTGCGAAGATCGACAGGACAGGTTTCAAGCTGTGGGATTATTCCTTTGGGACGAGCGTAGCTGATTTCGCGCTTGGCGTTTCTGCAGCGCCAGGCGGAGGGTATTTTCTGACAGGCCCTACATACAGGCCAGTCGGCAACCATACCAATGCGGATATCATGGTGCTTAGTGCGGATACCAACGGGCGTCAGTTGTGGATGAGGACTATCGAAGGAAGCAAGTTCGAACGGGGGCTGTCGACGGCCATCGGCAAATATGGAGAGATGATTGCACTTGGTTATACGTATTCGCCGGAACTCGGCGCCAATTCGTCAGACGTTCTGATGGTGGCCTACGATGGGCTTGGCAATGAAATATGGCGGCGACTCCATGATCTCGGGCACGATGATCTCGGTTACTATGTTTCAATGACCACTGACGGGGGATTCATCATTGCGGGCACGTCCACGGATGGCAATGACAATTATGACGCATTGCTCATCAAAACCGCGCCGGACGGCAGGGTGCGTAAATAATCCGTTACAGGTTAATAATTGCATACAATGGAAATCCCAGGCACTTTTACGGGATATTATTTCAGGTATGGTTGGTAATAGTGTAATGGGGGATGTTTCGAACGATGGGCAGTGTAGGCAGCGAAAGCGATTTCATCATGTGGTTTGCTACCGGCGACGAGGCGTTTGCCGAAGGCCGTTATGACGATGCCGCCGCCGCGTTTGAAAAAGCTCTCTCCATCATTCCATCCTCGGTTTCGGCAAGGGCGCGACTCGCGCGTTCGCATGATGGCGCAGGCAGGGCGGCCGAGGCACTCGGCTACGCACGGCAGATACTCGAAGACTATCCCGATCACGCGGAAATGCGAGAGTTGCTCGATCGGATGGAATCAACCGCCAATTCCGCCACTGGCGATGTTTCACGGCATTATGCAAAGGATGGGGGAGAGTCATATACGTCGCTTTCCGACTGTGTCATAACCGGGTTGAGTCAGGTAGCCGCCCGGCCATCCTTACTGTTTGTCTGTCTTGTGGCAAGCATGACATTCGCCATAGCGCGCATGTCGATAACAACTTTTGCAGTACTTTATTTCGACGTGGGTTACGTAAGGATACACGGGCTGGTTTCACTGATCAGGGGCGAATCGCTACTCGATGCCCCCGGCGTCGTATTTTATGCGGGAATGCTTTGTGTCACGCTTCTGCTGTGTCTCCCACTATACGGCGCGCTCATATCCTGGGGGGCGGCGGCTGTACGGGGCATAGAGCCGGGGACCGGCAGGATATTCAGAACAGCAGCGCTCAATGTCCACAATTCCGTCGCGGCCGGGATCCTCGCGATCGTCACCACGATAGCGGCATCGTCACTGATGTGGCCCCTGCTCGGACTGTTTTCCGAGACTCTTTACCACTACTACCCGATCCGGATATCATTCCAGTTTCTGGTGCTGCCAGCAGCCATGTTGCCATTGAGTGCCGCCCTGATCTCACTTGTCTGGGTGATGGAAGAACGCGTATCGCTCAAGACGGCTTTCAGTTTTTTTTTCACAAGAGGCAGGAAGTACATATACCCGATGATAATAGTACTTGGATCGGTGATAGTGCTGACAGTGTTTTTTCGCACGGGACTGGCGTCGCTGGGGACATTGGGAGAGATTGTATCGCGGATGATCGAAGTGCCTGTCCATACTATCGGCGCGCTGACGCTTGGATCGATCAATGCTGCGGCGGCAGCGGATTTCACGAATACCCAGGCAGCGCCCGTTTCGCTTTCCGGTGATGCCGGATGAAAAACAATGATGGGACTTGGACAGATAGGAATGAGTCGGACCGCAATGCCAAATAGTGGTTGAGTGGGCGTTTCAGCCCTTGATGACAATTATGGGTTTCAGTAGAGCTACCTTATTGGCCAGGCCAGCTTTTTCACAGACAGCGACTACATCAGCAACATTTTTATAAGCCCCGGGAGCTTCTTCCGCGATAGTCTTGCGATTGCGCGCGTGGAGTATGATACCCTTGTTGTCAAGATCGCTGATGACAGATGCGCGGCTGAACTGTTTGAGAGCCTCAGTGCGGCTCTTGCAGCGCCCCGCACCATGACAGACCGAACCCCATGTTTCACTCATTGCTTTTTCAGTACCAGTGAGCACATACGAAGCGCGTCCCATATCGCCGGGGATCAATACCGGCTGTCCGATGCTATTATAGGCTGATGGAATATCTTTATGGCCCGGGGGATAGGCACGTGTCGCACCCTTGCGATGCACGCAAAGCTCCCGTGGTTTTCCATCAACCACGTGTTCTTCGAATTTTGCGATGTTATGAGATACGTCATAGACCGTGTGAAGTCCGAGCTGCTGAGCGGATGATTTGAAAATGTCCTCGAACACACCTCTCACAAGATGCGCCATGCAGTGTCTGTTGGCCCAGGCATAATTGGCCGCCGCCGCCATCGCGGCATAATACTCCCGCCCTTCATCCGAATCCACCGGCACGCATGCAAGCTGACGGTCAGGCACTTCTACCCCGTATTTTTTCATTGCTGACGAAACAAGCCGTATTGAGTCCTGGCATACCTGTGCGCCGAGTCCGCGCGAACCGGAATGGATCATCACCGTGACACAACCGGCGTGAAGGCCCATGTCGGCGGCAGCACGCTCATCGAAAATTTCAGCGATTTCCTGCACTTCGATGAAATGATTTCCTGCCCCGAGAGTACCTATCTGATCGCGGCCCCGGTCACGTGCTGTTTCGCTGACGCCGTCGAGTGTGTTTGTTTCGAGGCAGCCGTTTTCTTCGCAGAATTCTATATCCTCGTCCCACCCATAGCCTTTTGCGAGAGCCCATCCCGCGCCTTTTGTCAGCACATCCTCGAGATTTTTTCCGGCAGTCACGATATCACCACGAGAGCCGACTCCTGAGGGGATTGTCGAAAACAGCTTTGCTCCTATAGTATCGGCAAGGCGTCTGGCGTCTCTGGATTCAATATCTGATTTCAAGAGCCGGACTCCGCAGTTGATATCGAATCCGACGCCGCCTGGTGAAATGACACCGTTGCGAAGAGCAGTGGCGGCCACTCCGCCTATGGGGAATCCGTATCCGCTGTGGATGTCGGGCATGGCGAGCGAATGCCTGACAATGCCCGGAAGTGTGGCTACATTTGCCACCTGCTGGAGCGCGCCTTCTTCGGGCGGCAGATTTTCCCTGGTGTCAGTGTAGATTATGCCAGGCACGCGCATGCCATCTGATACCGACACCGGTATTTGATACCTGTTGTCGTCGAGTATTTTGAGCTTGTCTTTCAGTGCCATTTCATTACCTGCAGATGGTTAGGGCTTGTCACAAAATAACCTTAGCATCTTGCTTGTCTTATTTTTCCGTCTT
>CAZQSL010000162.1:0-6511 GCA_964595945.1 uncultured bacterium | reverse complement strand
AAGGTATGTAACTGAGCAGGCAACACGGAAAACGGAAAATAAAGACAAGCAAGATGACAAGGTTATTTTGTGACAGGCCCTAAGGTCAGTCGTCGAATTCGAGATCGATCTGGTCTGTTTTTTTCGGAGAGGCGGCGGGTTTTTCGGTCTGAGTGACCGCTGGAGTCGCGACCGGGGCAGGGGGGGCGTCAGGCGCTGCCTGTGTAAACAGCGTGGGCTCTCCGCCGCCATTGTCGCCGTTGTCGGAGTCGTCGCCGTTTGTCACATCGCCGTTGCCATTGCCTTCCTTGACGAATCTGAATCCCTGCGCCGCTTTGGATGAAAGCCGCAGCCCCTTGGCCTTGGCGCCGCGGACCGGGAAATCTTCGAGCCGGAAAGTCTCTTCGGCTACTTTCATGCGCGGTTTGGGCTTGTATTTCACGAGCACAGATTTTGCGGAGTCGGTCGTGAGGCGCACGGCGGCCGCGTTGTCGGGCAGTAGCTCGTAGACCTTGCCGAGGATGAAGCTGGCGATGTTGCAGCGTTTGACGATGGGGTAATCGGTCTTCTTTTCGCGGTAGACGATGTTGAAGACGATATCCTTGTCGACAAATCCGCAGTAGAGCATGCCCCTGTCGATGAAGAGTTTTCCGGGTGCGTCGATGACGGAATACTCGCCGGTTTTCTTGATGATGAGCACGCGGTCGTATTGGGAGACTTTGAAGAGTTCGTCGCCCTCGACCTCGAATCCGATGTAGCCCGTGTCGGAATTGTAGCGCAGGGCCAAGTCGCGCCGGGCGGCCTCGCGCACATCGACTTTGTGGAACGATGAGACCTCGGTGCGGCGGGGGTAGAGGGGCGTGTATTTTTCGATCATCTTTTCGAGCCACGAGATCGAGAAATCGACCATGTTTTCGAGCGAGTGTTTGATTTCCTTGATGCGGGCCTGTATTTCGCGGACTTCCTTTTTAGCCTTGTTGATGTCGTAGAGGGAGATGCGGCGTATCTGGATTTTCAGGAGGCGGTCTACATCCTCGTTGGTGACTTCGCGCCTGATTTCGGGCTCGAAGGGCGCGAGCCCGTCGAGCACTGCCTTGACGACGGTTTCCTGCGTGTTCATTTCCTCGATGCGTTTGTAGATGCGGTTTTCGATGAATATGCGTTCGAGGGTGCGCGCGTGGAGCGTGTCGCGCAGTTTTTTGAGTTCGAGTTCGAGTTCGGCGCGGAGGATTTCGACGAGGCGGTTCGTGTTGTACTCGATGATCTCGTGGACTGTCATGACACGGGGTTTGTTGTCGTCGTGGATGACCGTGATATTGGACGAGATGGACTGTTCGCAGTCGGTGAAGGCGAAGAGGGCGTCGATGGTGTCTTTCGCGAGGACGCCTTTGGCGAGCTTGATTTCAATTTCGACGGCTTCGGCGGTGAAGTCGCTGATGGATGCTATTTTTAGTTTATTTTTCTTGGCGGCGTTTTCGATGGAAGTGATGAGTGAATCAGTTGTGGTGCCGAAAGGCACTTCTGTGATGACGATGCGCTTCTGGTCGGGCACGGTGAATTTCGCGCGGACGACGACTTTGCCGGCGCCGTCGCAGTATTCGGAGACATCCATGGTGCCGCCGGTGGGGAAGTCGGGGTAGAGGTAGAATCCCTCGCCGCGAAGCTGCGCGATCTGGGCCTGCATGAGCTCGATGAGATTGTGGGGCAGGACTTTGGTGGCCATGCCGACGGCTATGCCTTCTGCTCCCTGGGCGAGCAGCACGGGGATTTTTGCGGGGAATACGATGGGTTCCTTGTTGCGGCCGTCGTAGGAGTCCATATATTCGGTGATGTCGGGATTGAACAGGGCTTCGTGCGAGAGCGGCAGGAGCCGGCATTCGATGTAGCGGGCGGCGGAGGCCTCGTCGCCGGTGAAGATGTTGCCGAAGTTACCCTGTTTTTCGATGAAGAGGTCTTTATTGGCAAGCACGACGAGCGCGGAATAGATCGAGGCGTCGCCGTGGGGATGGTATTTCATGGTGTTGCCGACGACGTTGGCGACCTTGTTGAATTTGCCGTCGTCCATTTCGCGCAGGGAGTGCAGGATGCGGCGCTGCACGGGTTTGAGGCCGTCGGAGATGTGCGGGATCGCTCTGTCTTTTATGACATAGGAGGCATATTCGAGGAAGTTTGTGTCGAAAAGTTTGTCGATAAATGCCATCTCAGATGAGGTTCTCCATTATGTATTCTCTGCGGTCGGGAGTGTTTTTGCCCATGTAGAAATCGAGCGTGCTGCGGATTTTTGTGATGGAGACGACGCCGGCCTTGATGAGGCGCATGTCTTCGCCGATGAATTGTCCGAATTCTTTCGGGGAGATTTCGCCGAGGCCCTTGAATCGTGTGACCTCGGGATTTGTGATGGTTTTGAGTGCCACGTCGCGCTCCTTGCCCGAGTAGCAGTAGACGGTCTGTTTTTTGTTGCGCACGCGGAAAAGCGGGGTTTCGAGTATCCACACGTGGCCGGAGATGACGAGCTCTTCGAAGTAGTTGAGGAAAAAAGTGAGCAGCAGATTTCTGATGTGGAATCCGTCGACATCGGCGTCGGTAGCGATCACGATGCGGTTGAAGCGCAGGCTGTCGATGCCGTCTTCGATGGCGAGGGCCATCATGAGATTGTAGAGCTCGGCGTTTTTATAGATTTCGGCGCGGTTGCGGCCATAGACGTTCTGGGGTTTGCCCCTGAGGGTGTAGATGGCCTGGGTGTAGACGTCGCGCGAAGAGACGATGGAGCCTGCGGCCGACTGGCCTTCGGTGATGAAGATAGTGGACTGGTCGCCCGATTTTTTATCGCCGAGATGATATTTGCAATCCCTGAAGTTGGGGATTTTGATCATGATGCGTTTTGCGGCTTCGCGGGCTTCTTTCTTGACGGCGTTGAGTTCCTTGCGCAGGCTTTCGTTGTGGACGATTTTGGTCTCGATTTTTTTGGCGACCTCCGGGTTTTTGTGCAGGAGGTCGACGACGACGTCTTTGACTTCCGAGACGATCCAGCCGCGGATGTCGGTGTTGCCGAGTTTGTTTTTAGTCTGCGACTCGAACACCGGGGATTTGATCTTGATGGCAATCGCGCCGGCGATGCCTTCGCGCACGTCGATGCCGGAATAATTCTTTTTGAGGAATTCGTTGACGCCCTTGAGTATGCCTTCGCGGAAGGCGCTCTGGTGGGTGCCGCCGTCGCTGGTGTACTGGCCGTTGACGAATGAGTAGTAGGTTTCGCCGTAGGACTGCGTGTGGGTAAAGGTGAATTCGATTGTATTGTTTCGATAGTGGAGGGGTTCGTAGAGGATATCTTCGCCCGCCTCTTTCGCGAGGAAGTCGATGAGGCCGTTTCTGGATTCGAATTTTCGACCGTTGAACATGATGCGCAGGCCGGAATTGAGGCAGGCGTATTTCCAGACGCGGTATTCGATGAAGTCGAGGTTGAAGGCATAATCGGAGAAAAGATCGGGGTCGGGGAGAAATTCGATGAGCGTGCCGTCGGCGTCGGAGGGAGAGTTGAAGTTGCGGCTGGATTTGAGTTCGCCCTTTTCGAAGATGGCCTCTGCGGCCTTGCCTTCGCGGAAAGATGTGACGCGGAACCATGCCGAGAGTCCGTTGACTGCCTTTGTGCCGACGCCGTTGAGGCCGACGCTGAACTGGAACACATCGTCGTTGTACTTTGCGCCCGTATTGATGATGGAGACGCAGTCGACGACCTTGCCGAGGGGGATGCCGCGGCCGTAGTCGCGCACGGAAACGGAATTGTCGGCATTGACGCGCACGTCGACGATACGGCCGTAGCCCATGATGAATTCGTCGATGGAATTGTCGATGACTTCCTTGAGGAGGATGTATATGCCGTCCTCGGGATCGGAGCCGTTGCCGAGGCGGCCGATGTACATGCCGGGGCGCAGCCTGATGTGTTCGAGCGGACTGAGCGTCTGGATTTTGCTTTCGTCGTAGACTGCCGTTGACTGTTTTTTCTGTGCCATATTTCATCTCTGCCCTCCCGTGGCGGGAGTGGCGAAAACTGTGGTGTACGTCAAAAGCCCTGACTCGGGCAATTTATGTATAAGGAATAATACATAGTTGGGTTTTTGGCAATATAAAATATTTTTGCGGTGTTTTGGGGATAATGACAGACAGGGTTACCGAGAGAAGCGGACGGGCAGCGCCATGAGGCAAATATAGGCGCGTATCGCCGCGCGCGACCGGACTTTCTGGAAATACACTCGCTGTCCGCTCAGGCGCACTGACGGCTTTCGTTTTTCCGGTTCATTTTTTTGCGAACTCTGTATATAATGTTCCTTCATATTTAAGGGTGGCAGTCAGATCACCGGACGGAGGGGGAAATATGATTTTTTCCACAGAAAACAGCCGCATGGCGACAGCTTCGAGATTGAAATTCACCGTAATGCTCATATCGCTCATCGCGATTACATTCATGTTAGCGGTGGCGGGCAGCTGCGCCGAGGGCGCAAGAGTCCTGAAATTCGCACAACTGTCAGATGTCCACATCAGTGTCGAAACAGAAGACGACAGCGAGCGCATGCACGTCGAATCGGCGGATATCTTACTCGATGTGATCGACCAGATCAACAACATGGGCGACATCGATTTCGTGGTCATCACGGGCGACCTGATCGACAAGTCACGGCAGGAAAATTTCGATAAATTTGCGGCCACAATCGCAAAGCTGAAAGTGCCGTGGTACTGGACGACTGGCAATCACGACCTCGCCAAAGGATTCAAGAGGAACGAATTCCGCGAAAAACTCAACGCGATCAATCCCACATTCAAGCCGTCAACCATGTCGTCATCAGTCGTGGAAAACGGGGTTCTGCTGCTATTTCTGGATGGCGCCGACAGCGAAATAACCGGTATGCCGCAGGGCTTTTTCACAAAACCGACACTTGCTTTTCTCGAAAGCGAACTGACTGCCCATCAGGACAAACCGGCGCTGATCTTTCAGCATTTCCCCATAGTCTATCCGATTGCGACATTTGACCACGGCGTAAAAAATCAGGCCGAATATCTCAGGATACTCAAAAAGCATCCCAACGCTGACGCGCTCTTCGCCGGGCACTTCCATGTCAGCAAGATCGAGTGGAAGAACAATGTGCTGCATGTCACCGCTCCGGCGATGATCCAGTATCCCAACGCATTCCGGGTCGTTACGCTCACTCAGATGCCAGAGGGACTCCAGATCGATCTCAAGGTCGTCCCCACAAGACTCGAATCAGTGCGCCAACACAGCCGCGAAGCCTCGCCCATGCCCGATATTTGTGCAGGCAGGCCGGAAGATCAGGATTTTACCGCGATTTTGAAATAATCAGGGGTTCGAGACAAGTCCTTAGCCATGAAGGGGTATCCGGTCACGCGGTGTGGCTTCACTGTCGTGCCGGATACGGTTTTCACTGCGATACACTATCGCAGCCGGGGCGGGAAATAGGCCTTTCTGAAAGAAGCGTCAGTCGCGATCTTTCGCAGATACCACCCGAGCACATCACCAGAATAAAAAGCGGACGGATTGATATCGCACTCGATCCAGCAACCGGCGCATGATGCCACGGCGGCGCGAGCCTCCGCCATCCGCGAGCATGTCCATATCGCGCCGGCGTCTTCGCGTGTCACATTGCCGGCAACTGTGTGGCGCAGCAGCGTGCATGGGTAAATATCGCCTTCGGGTGAAACGCGCGCGAAGGATGTGAGCGCGAGACACGGCGGCGCGGGCGAGTGGATGCCGGCGAGCGCCCTGTTGCGGCCGCCCTCGTTGAGATACTCTTCGGACAGGCTGCGAAGGAATGCCGTGATGTTGCCGCGTGTAGATGAGAGAGGTTCGCGCTTGATGTGTGCGTGCAGGCTATAGAAAAGTTCGAGGTCTTCGCGCGACATCGAGGGGTCCTGCAGGACAAATCCCGCGGGCGCCTTGCCGGGGTGCATCATAAAACCGGTCTTGCCCTCGTGGTACATGGCGCTGAGAAAGAAGTGATGGCTCGCGCCGATGGCAGCGGCGAAGCCGGCCATTTCCTCGACGTGCTGGAGGTTGGATGAGGTGATAGTCTGATTGATGCCGAATCCGATACGGGGATTTCCGGCTTGCGTGCGAAGGTAAGCCAGCGTGTCGAATACCCGGTCCGTGATGCCCTTCACGCCGCGTGTCGAGTCATTTATGTCGCGGTCGAGCGCGTCGAGGCTCACCTGTATCTGCATCGACATCCGTCCGCGGGCGATTGCCGCAAAACTTTCCACGACGGATTTCACCCGGTCAGGAAACGATCCGTTGGTGGTGATGTAAACGGAAGAGAGGGCCGGGCATTGGGAGGCGAATGCCGAAATGATTTCGTCGAGGTCTTCGCGCAGAAAAGGTTCGCCGCCTGTGACGCGGATCATCCCGATCCTGGCTCCGGCGTCGCTCGCGGCGAGAGCCTGGTAGTGCGCAGTGGTCATTTCGGTCGATTTGTCGCCGGTGATCGAGCATTTGCAAAAGGGGCATTTCGCGTTGCAGCGCGAG
>CAZQSL010000161.1:0-6523 GCA_964595945.1 uncultured bacterium | reverse complement strand
CAGGGCAGCGACTCCGACCTGTTCCGCGTACTCGGATTCGAAGGCACATCGGTCGTCAGCGACGAACTCACCTCCGGCACCAATCTCAGCACTACACTCGAAGCCCTCGGCATCAGCAGCGGATGGGTGCAGATCGACGGCGCGCTCATCGCGGTCGACAAGAGCATGACGCTCCAGCAGGCTATCGAACACATCAACAACGCTCTAAACTCATCCGATGTCACCACATCCAACCACACCAAAATCATGTTCGACACCCAGGCATGCAAACTGCGCATCGTATCATCCGACACATTCGTCGTCGACACTCCCGACGCGTCGATATTCCCCACCACATCACCAGCTACAGCTTCCAACTTCTTCGAAGCTACAGGTATCCAGTCCGATCCGGCAGTCCCTGTCTATTCGCACGATCAGGCTGTCGTATCAGTCACATCATCCGACATAGGCGCGCGCCTCAGCATCAACGACGCCATCGTCGGCAACAACAACCTCATCGCGACCTCATCCTACTACGGCGGCATCCCCGGCGACAACGATATCGCACTCGATGTCTACGCCGTCAAAAACACCTACCTGATGGGCGACACCGGCGCCGGCAAACTCTCAAGCCCCACATCCACCATCGACGACGCCTACAACTCCCTCATCAGCAGTCTTGGCATCAAGACAGAAAGCGCCACGACCAACGCGGAAGTCCTTGCCAATTATCTCACATACTACCAGAACAAACAGAAAGAAGTATCCGGCGTATCACTCGACGAAGAAATGACCAACATGATCGCCGCTCAACACGCATTCCAGGCCGCCTCACGCATGATCAATACCATCGACACCATGCTCGACAGGATTATCAACGGCACCGGCACAGTCGGCAGATAACCAGCCTAACCACATGAAGCCGCTGGAGACTCCAGTGCGCCTCAATTGAAAAATAACCCGCCATCCCCCGGCGGCACTTCAAAAATGGAGCAGACACCATGTCCGGAATATACACCAGAGTCACCAATTCGATGACAACCAACTCCTTCATACGAGACATGCAAAAAAATATGTCCGCCATCGAAAAACTTCAGAAACAGATAACCACCGGAAAACGCATCGAAACCCCATCCGATGATCCCATCGCCGCTGACCGCATACTCGACTACACACAGACAATCGCCCAGATCGACCAGTACCAGCAGAACATCGCTGACGCGAAAACCACTTTCAACAGCATCGACTCCGTCCTCGACACGATCGAAACCGCCCTCATGCGTGCCCGCGATCTCGCAGTCAAAGCCTCGAACGAAGCACCGGAAAACGATCAGTCCCGCAAGGCCATAGCCGCGGAAATCGACTCGATCATCAATGAACTCGTCACTCAAGCCAATCAGCAATACGACGGAAAATACCTCTTCTCAGGCAACGAAGTCAACACACAGCCATTCGAGGCAAAAAAGAGTATTTCTTATGTATACACAGGCGCATCTGTCGCCGCAGGCGGCGCTACGACCCTCGACATGCCATCCTCCACCATCGAAGGCTCCTCCCGTCAGTGCGAAGCCATCACCGACGCCAACTCCGTAAAAGCCATCTACATCAACGGCAAAAACCTCGTGACCGATCTCGGCGGCTCCTACACGGTCGATCCCAGCACCAATACCATCAGCATCACAAGCATCGGCGCCAACGGCACCGACCCCGTCACGCTCCAGGCTTCCGACACCATCGAAATCCAGTTCGACAAAGTCGTATCAGTCGAATACAGCGGCAACTCCGGCACCCGTGAATTCGAAATCAGCGCCGGCGTCACCGTCCCAACATCTTTCGCAGGCGCAGTAAGCGCAATGTCCGGAAAATCATCAGTTTTCGGCCAATTCAGCGGAGACGCATCCGAAACTGCTTCCGTCGAAGCATTTCAGAAGCTCATTGACCTTCGTGACTCCATCCTCAAATACGACGGCGACTCCACCGACCTCGATAAAATCACCCGCGGCATCTCCGACATCGACGATATCACAGAAAGAGTCACACAGACCCGCTCCGAAGAAGGCAGCTATACCAACCGCCTCACTCTTGCAGCTACCCGCCTTACCAGCACCAAGACATACACAAGCAAACTCCAGAGCAGCTACGAAAGCACCGATTTGACAGAAGCCATCACGGAACTCGTCCTCCAGCAAAATGTCTATCAGGCATCACTTGGCGTCAGCGCAAGAATCATCCAGACCACTCTCCTTGACTTCCTGAGCTGACATCACGCGCGTTTCACAGACTGTTATTTCCCAGGTGGAGGGATAACCCTCCACCTTTTCACATTTGGCGACCATCAGCCCGGAATCTCCCGCTTGACACTCTTGCAGAAGAGAACCCGGATACTAATCCAGAAGTCAGAAGAGATCATCCCAAAAAACAGTGTGTAACAAGTTACCCATATTCCTATGACAATGTGAGCGCAGTGTATAGCCCGGTACCCACTGATACATGGTTTTGCCGATCAGCCAAAATACTCTATAATATATAACAGTTTGCAAAAGTATAAAAAAAGACTTAAAAAGCCTCTAACAATGTTGATATATTTGAATATTTCCGAGCCAGGTGCTGGTTGGCGCGCAATTTGCATACTAAATTCAGGATCATTGCGAACGCAATTGATACCGGATTCATAGAATTGGGCCGGAAAGGCCCAATAAACAAAAAAAAGAAAAGAAGGGACAAACGGGAATGAAAAGGAGTGAATCGGGCTTTACAATAGTGGAAGTCATGCTTGTGGTCATCATGATCAGCATACTCGCGGCGATCGTAATTCCAAGATTTGCCATGTCGAGCAAAAAAGCAAAAGTGCAATCATGCGAAATGAACAGGGCGATCATCAACAAACAGGTCGAAACCTACTACATCGCAGAGTCAACCTGGCCGACAGATGACATGCTGGACATCAAGGGCAATGTGAACTATTTTCCGGACGGCATCCCTACATGTCCTGTTGACCTTACATCCTATGTCCTGAGCACATCCCCATATCACAGGGTATCAGGCCACAGGGAAGGCGATGGAACACATATATTTTAAACAATAATACCAATAATAGTTACTAAGTCATAAAGGTGCGGAGCGTTACATGAAACGTCAGACAGGGTTCACGGTAATTGAGGTAATGCTGGTCGTAATATTGATCAGTATACTCGCGGCAATCGTAATTCCAAGATTCTCCATCGGCTCAAAAAAGGCAAAAGTGCAGTCCTGTGAAATGAACAGAGCGATCATCAACAAACAGGTCGAAATCTTCTACATCACAGAGTCCACATGGCCGTTCACACACATGGAAGATATAAAATCCAACGTGAACTATTTCCCCGACGGAATCCCCACATGTCCGGTCGACCTGACAAGCTATCTGCTTGCGGGTCATGGCAATTTCGACCCGGACGGCGGATGGGTGCCATTCCTCGGATATCAGCAATGGAGTATACACAGAATTACCGGGCACAAAGAAGGCGCGGGAACCCATACGTTTGAAGGAATGCTCCCACAGAAATAATACATTCCCCTTTTCCCCGAAAATCGAAGCCCCCGACAGGGGGCTTTTTCGGCTTTAGCGACACTTAGGGCTTGTCACAAAATAACCTTAGCATCTTGCTTGTCTTATTTTTCCGTCTTCCGTGTTGCCTGCTCAGTTACATACCTTTAGGTATGCTCCTTCGCAAGCGCCTTGATTACGGCCAAAAATCCGGCGCAATCTTGCTATGTTTATTTTCTTCCAAACCCTTAGTTCCACAGTGCTGAGCGTTGCTGACCAGAAAACAGTTCAGGTTTGTACTCCGGTTTTATCCCAAAGCGCAGAAGACCACGCGCATAAGCCAGATGAGCGATGTGCAAATGTAGAGGAGACAGTGTTTTAGCGACTTTCCATAATCATGACTGTGCTTCATGCGCAGGCCAACGCCTCGGTGATTCTCCTGGGCTTGATGTATGCGCCGGTTTCTGCCATGATTGTATCCAATGATAATAATGGCGAAAAAACATGGCGACTGAACACGAAAAAGAACTTATCAGGCAGCGGATCGATTTTGCTGAGCTCGTGTCGGCATACACAAGGCTGAAAAAAACGGGCAACCGGTTTATGGGCGTATGTCCGTTTCACAACGACCGCGGCCCATCGTTTTCAGTCGACAATGAGGCCAAGCTGTTCCACTGCTTTGGGTGCAAGGCGAGTGGCGATCTTTTCACGTTTGTGATGAAAATCGAAAATGTTGAGTTCGGCGAAGCCGTCGAACTGCTGGCAAAACGTGCCGGAGTGACGATCACCAGAGGATTTGACAGTGATGGCGGCGAAAAGAGCCGTCAGCGTGATCGTGTCCGCAAAATAAATGAAGTGGCCGCGAGATATTTTTATAAAGTGCTTACCGGCACAAGAGAAGGTGAGGCGTTCCAAACCTATCTCGAAAAACGCAGGGTACCTCCCGAACTCGCCCGATCGTTCAAACTCGGCGCTTCTCTCGAATCGTGGGACGGTCTCATACGATCGCTTACAAAAAAGGGTTATGAACTCGCCGACATGCTCGCCGCCGGACTTGTCATCAGGGCTGAAAACGGCCGCTATTATGACCGCTTCCGCAATCGCCTCATATTTCCACTTACCAATGTGGTCGGCGAAATCATCGGATATGCCGGCCGTACGCTCGGCGCCGATGTGGCGAAGTATATGAACACTCCCGAAACTGTACTGTTTGACAAGGGGCGGATGCTCTATGCGCTCGACAAGGCAAAAAAACATGCCGAATCCGGCGGATTGATCCTCACCGAAGGTTATATGGATGTCATAGCGCTGCATGGGGCAGGAGTCAGTAATGCTGTCGCTTCGATGGGTACTGCCCTCACTGAAAACCAGGTGGATTTGCTCAGGCGATACACAAAGAAACTTCACATCTGTTATGACTCGGATTTTGCCGGTGACAATGCCTCCATGCGTGGCATCGAACTTCTTGTCGAAAAAGAATTTGATGTCAAGGTGCTTACACTTCCCGAGGGCGATGATCCTGACAGTGTGGTCGCTCGTGACGGGCGTGAGGGGTTCGTGAAGTTTCTCGAAGCATCGGAAGACTATTTCGATTATTTTCTCAGAAAAACCATTGCCCGCATCGGCAGTGATACTTCCACCCAGAAATGGGAAGTCATCAAGGCGATGATCGGCATGATCGAAAAGACTCCGGTCGAACCTCTGAAAACCGAACAGATGCGCCTGCTCGCCGAACGCCTCGGCGTCGAAGAAAAACACGTCTACTCCGCCCAGGCGCAAGTGCATCGAAACAAAATGCCCGTCCGCCGCGCAAGGGAAGAACCTGAAGCCCTGGTTAATGTCTTCAGGGGCTCCAACCTTGTCGAAAATGAAGTTCTCGAAATTCTCCTGACGTCGAACGAACTCGCCCTGGCGGTGCTGACCAAAGCCGATCCTGAAGGATTTCGTGAACCCGCCAACAGGCGATTCTTTGAATACTGCCGGAACTATTGCGCGGAGAATGGCGGCTTGTTCGACATTGACAGATTCTATGGTGGAATGCACCCGCAGAATATCGCAACCATGCTCGGCGCGCTCAAACGTGATCCGGCCGAAGATCAACTTCGTCGCGCCAACGCCGAAAATGTACTCAGGCGCTTCCGCTCACTCACGCTTGACTATCAGATCGCGCGCCTCAAACGTGACCAGGAGCTTGCGGAAAAAGAGGGGGATAAGGAACGCGTGATCTTCCTGATGAAGGAAATCAGGGCGAAACGCCTGGAAAAAGACAAGTAACCGGATTGTGCGGTATCGACAATGGTATCTTCACTGTGAGAAGCAGTTTCACCGGTAGGTCGATCGTATTGTCTTCATCGCCGTATCAATCAAGAATCCGTTTGATACAGATTCGCGTTCATAGAAGTAACATGTATATTGCGTAGGCGGGGTGCGAAGCCTCCGCCTACATCTTAAATGCTCATTATCTCTGAAGTTTTCCCATAATGTGAAGTTGTTATACCAAAGTCTAATTGATAGAATACAAACGTTCTTGAGAACCCTTGCGTTGCCGGGCACAATTGTTCGGGTTAAGACTCTCTTCTATTGGTCTTTGGTATTATTATACTGAATATCAATAGAAATTCCCTACCACAATTTACCGAAGCGCCCCGATTGAGCAGCCTTGTATCAGGCAGGGATAAACCCAGCCCCTTCGAAAAACAGTCATGATCCATCCGTGAAATCCGTGTCAAAAAGTCTTTTATTGTTTTCGGATGGTACACCAGATCATCCCGGCAGACCATAACCATACATAGGGAAATTCAATTGATATTTCGTATATGTTTGCTGGTTTAGTATTTTCTGACGGGACGAGGTGATACCCCGGACTGAAGTCCAGGGAGAGTTCATAAGTTCGCATGATATGGTTTGACGGAGAGCTGCAAAAAAGGCGGGAGATTCACCTCCCGCCTTTTATTATGATGAGACTATGATGCTGATGTTGGCGGGGGTCAGTCCCTGCGCTCGAAAATCTGGATGCGG
>CAZQSL010000160.1:0-6568 GCA_964595945.1 uncultured bacterium | reverse complement strand
AGGTACCATCGCTTTCGTGAATTTCCTCATGCGTACCTGCAAGAAGGAATACAATGCTTCGCATTACGCAATCGCGACGGGTCTCATGGCGATCTCGACGATGACCGCGAGCTTCTTCAGCGGATTCATCGCAAAAGAGATGGGTTACACCGAATTTTTTACATTCTGCTTCTTCGCGGCGATCCCCGGATTGTGCATACTGCCATTTCTGCCGCTGAAACGAATGGAACAGGGTGATTGACTATCGCACTCGGGACACGCCAGAAAAGAGTCGCGCTGATCGCGCCGCCGTTTGACTTCGCCGTCATGAACAGACGTGACGCCAACGAGTCAAAACAGGGCGGTTATTACATATTCTACCCGCCGCTCGGTCTCTGCGGCATAGCGGCTGAACTGGCCGGCCGCGGGTATGACGTGACTGTCATCGACGCACAGGCTGAAGGGCTTGACGAGGCAGGCACAGTGCGTGCCGTCATCGGGGCCAACCCGGCAATCATCGGCATTTCGGTCACCACGCCATGTCTCCCGGTAGTAAAAAATATCATTTCGGAAATCAGGCAACGCGTGTCTCTTCCCGTGATTGCCGGCGGGCCGCACGTCTCCTGTGATCCGGCTTGCATCGGCGCGCTCGGCGCTGACTATGGCATTGCAGGCGATGGGGAAAGGCCATTTGCGGAGCTTTCCGACCTGATCTCAGCCAACCGGCGACTTGCCGCAAATCCCGTTGCGGGCGCTTTCGACAGGACAGGCGCGGCGGCTGCAGAACCGTTCGTAGCTGACGTGGACACGATACCGATCCCATACAGGGATATCCTTCGCCGGAAAAACGCTTACTTCAATCCCTTCATGGATACACTCACGACAACGCTTGTCACGGTGCGGGGCTGCCCTTTTGCCTGCACTTTTTGCTGCCGAACGTATTCGATGGGAGGCTACCGGCCCTACGGTCTCGCACGGGTGAAAAGCGAGATACGGCAGATTGCGGCTGAAGGTTATGGATTCGTGTGCGTAGTCGACGAGACATTCACATTCGACAGAGAGCGTGCGACAGCCGTGGCGGATTTGCTCGCGAGTGAAGGCAAGGGACTGAAATGGTCATGCCAGACGCGTGCCGATCTTGTCGATGAAGAATTGATCAGGCATCTGGCGAAATGCGGATGCGTAAATATTTCATTCGGGGTCGAGGCCGGTGAAACCGTCGCACGCGCCGCGCTCGACAAGAATATCGAAGATGACGATTTCACGCGCGCGTTCGACATGTGCAGGCGCGCGGGGCTTACCATCAACGCATTCGTGATCATCGGTGCGCCGGGCGAGAGCCGCGAGGCGATCGAATCAAGTTTCCGAAGAGTAGTGCAGCTTGAGCCGGATTACGCTGTGTTCAATATCGGCACGCTGTTTCCCGGATCGAAGGAATACCAGACGCGCGTCGAGTCAGGCAGTATCGACCGAAGCGTGTGGGATGCCTATGCGAACGGCACTTGCGATATGCCACGCCTGTCGGATATGCCGGATGGAGAATTGTACTCGCTGCTCGCTCGTGGCTACAGGGTGTTTTATCTTCGACCGTCATATATGCTGAAAAAACTGCTCGCGGTACGCTCCGCACGCGATATGGGTGTGCTTTCACGGCAGGGACTGACAGTGATCAGGGATTATATTTTCAGGAAGTGAAATGAGCGGAAGCGGCATGACAAACAGCGAACCTATGCGTGAAACAGCGCCGGTCAGGCGGCTGGCTGCCGCAGCGCTGTTTCTGGTCTCGTACGCTCTTTACGCGGTATGTCTATCGCCCGGCATAGGCTGGGGGGATGGGCCGGATTTCGTGCTTTCGGCAAAAAATCTCGGGGTCGCGCATCCGACGGGCTATCCGCTGCTGACGCTGGCGGCGAAGCTCTTTACGGCGCTGCCGGTGAATGAGACGGCGTACACGCTGTCGGTGATGAGCGCTGTGGCAGGGGCTGCGGCAGTGGCGGTGTTCGCGCTACTGTGCGTCAATATGTCGGGCGCGTTGCTCGCAGGGATAGCGACCGCTTGTGTCGTGGCGGTATCTTCATTCGTGTGGGGACAGTCGGTTATCATTGAGGTTTACAGTCTCAATGTGCTTTTCTGCGTGCTCGCCGTGTGGTGGTCGGTTGCCAATGGGCAACGTGGCGCAAGGGCGCTGATGATGCTGACACTGGTGTTCTGCGTGGGACTTGGTAATCATGCTACTCTTGTGTTTCCGGCTGTCGTGCTTGGAGTCGCGGGACTGGCGGCGATTCGCCGGAAACTTGCGGGACTGGCCGGTGCCGTTTTTGTCGTCGGGCTGGGTATCACGCTTTACGGATGCCTGCCGCTGATGTCGGCGCGCACCGACATTTTCGACTGGAATACGCCCGTGACGGCGAAGAGCCTTTATCTGCTGATGACCGGACTTGATTTCTGGGTCATCGGCGAATACAGGCTCGATGTGATGGCAGCCAACGCCATGGCGATAGGGAGTGCATTGCTGAAGCAGGCAGGCGTGCCGGTGGCAGCTTTTGCTGCGCTTGTGTGGATGGCGCCGCGTGAAACAAAAAGACGCGGGATGGCGCTCGCGGCTGCCGCGCTGGTGGCAGGAGCGTTTCCGATCATTTATCCAACGATGGAAAAACAGGCATTTTTTCTGATGGCCTTTGTCCTGCTGTGCCTCGGCGGAGGACTGATGGCAGGAGCCTCGGCAGCGGAGCGGCGGGGATGGATCACGGCCGTGTATGTGCCGTTGTGTGTTGTATTGTGCGCTCTGAATATCGCCGCGAATCGCTCTCTGTTTGATAATGCCTCCGATGATACGGCTCGTGTCTATGGTGAGGCTCTGATGAAAACCGCGCGGCGCGATGCCGTGATTTTTGTCGATCATGTAGCAGATGATACTGTCGCGGCTCCGCTGTATCTTCAGTGCGACAGAGGCGTGCGGCGTGATGTCCTGATATTTCACAGGCTGTATCTGGCGTTTCCGTGGTGGCGTGAATATATGGAGCAGCGGGCGCGGGCTTCGGGTTTTTACCTTGTGACTCCGGTGATCGATATCGCGAGGGAAAAGGCTGCTGACTACAGGATTTCTAAAGAAGAAAACGAACGGCTCAGGGAAGGCAAGACCATGAACACTGTGGCGATCGACATCCAGACGATCAAGTATATCGAAGCGAACGCGGATGTCACCAACCTCTATATAAACACGCCGTACAGATTCAGGAAAACGATGTTGAGCGCGGACTATACGATCGCGCGCGACGGGTGTTTTTTCGCTCTTGATAATAAACGGGCGTATAATGATTATGACCGGAGCGGAATGGAGTGCCCGCCGCCGATGGGCAGACGGCTTTATGACGATGTGATGTTCAACGCTGTCACGGAGGGCGCTTACAGCCGGCAGACCGAAGGCGCGGTGTGCGAGTATGCGGCGCTACTCGAAAAATCACTCGACTATGACCGGCGCGACTGGGTATATGGCGAACTCGCCGGCGCGTTGAAGTATTGCGGCGAGCCCCTGAAAGCGCAAAAATACAAAATGCTCTACGACAGGTCACGGTCAAAAAAATACGGAGACGCTCTGAATGATATTTATTAATCCCGACTGCTTTCAGGGATACCGCTATCCGTCGATAGGGATGCTGTATCTCGCGGCAGCGCTCGAAAGAGCGGGCCGGCAGCCGGTATATATCGACCAGAATTACGATGCCGACTGGGCAGAGAGCCTCTCGGCCGCAGCCCGCGACCATGAGTGGGTCGGCATCACGGCAAACATACTTTCGATCAGACCCGCGCTCAGGGTGGCGGAGCATGTGAGGGCGAGACATCCGGGATTGAAGATCGCGATGGGCGGTCCCTACCCGACCGTGCGCTACGAACGTCTGCTGCCGGTATATGCCGACGCGGTTTTTGTCGGTGAGAGCGAAGAGACCATCGTGGATTTTTTCACCGGAGCCGATCTTGCGGATATCAAGGGCATCGCGTGGCATGACGGGGAGAAAGTGGTATTCAACGGCCGACGTCCGCTGATCGAGAATATCGACGACATACCCATGCCGGCGTGGCACCTCGGCGACACCGGAAAATACTGGCTGACACATGCGAAGAGAAATCCCGTGCTGCCGGTCATCACCAGCAGGGGCTGTCCCTTCGACTGTGTTTTCTGTTCGTCCGATCTGACATTCGGCAACCGTATCCGCTACCGGTCGCTCGACAGGGTGCTCGAAGAAATGGACGAGCTTATCTACACTCACGGCGCGCGCGAAATCCAGTTCTGGGACGACAACATCACGCTCAAAAAGGAACGCGCGGAAGAACTGTTCGACCGGATCGCCGACAGAAAGTACCGTGGCGTGTCGATGATGATCCCCTCCGGCATCAAGCCGGATACGGGCGACTACCGGCTGTTTAGCAAAATGCGGCGGGCCGGCATGTACTCGGTGTGCATTGCCGTAGAGTCGGGTGATCCGGAAATAATGGAAAAACTCGGGAAAAAAGTCGACGTGACCCGCGTGCCCGATGTCATCAGGAGCGCGCGGCGCGCCGGACTGATCATGAATGGTTTTTTCATGCTCGGCCTGCCGTTCGACACAGAGGAGACTATGAAGCGCAATATCGAATACGCATGCTCCCTGCCACTGCATCAGGCGATGTTTTTCATCACAATTCCTTTCCCCGGCACATGGCTGTATGATTTTGTAAAGGAAAACGGACGCCTGCTGTATGAGGATGAGATGGACCTCTGCGACAGCGGGTACTTCCTCGGCAAGGCGTCGTATGAGTTGCCGCATCTTGGCGCGGATTCGGTCGAACAGATGTTCAGACTGGCAAACCGGCGGTTTTACATGAGGCCTGTGGTGCTGCTGACACTGGTGTTGAGAAAGTCATATAGTCCGAGACATTTGATGAATTTCGCGATCAAGTGGTTCAAAGTCCTGTTCAGGGGGCGGCAATTTTAATGAATATGGAAAATATTAAAAATACACTGAATCGGCGCGCGGTGCTCTACGCGACGGTTTTTATCATGGCGGCGGCATATCTGCTGTACTGCGCCGTACCCGCGCTGTACTGGGGCGACAGCGCGGAACTGACGGGGGTGACATGCGGGCTCGGTGTGGCTCATTCGCCCGGCTATCCGCTTTTCACACAGCTCGCAAGCCTGTTCGGCACATTGCCTCTCGACCCTTATCCATTCAGGATCAGCATCATGAACGTGCTGCTCGTCGCAGCGGTATTCGTGGGTGTCATTGTCGCCGCGGCGGAGATACCGGGCGGTTCGCTGCTTGCGGGAGTGGTTTCCGCCGTGATGATTGGCGGTGCGCACGAGCTCATCAGATACGGGCTCTTCACGGAGGTCTACCCTCTGCACGTGGCACTGTTTCTGCTCGTCGTGATACTAATGGCACGGCACCACGCGAAAGGTTCCAGGCGCAGTCTGTATCTCGCGCTGCTGGTCGCGGCGATCGGATGCGCGCATCACATACTGATGGTTTTCGCACTCGGAGGGGTTGTGCTGTATATGCTGATCGGGCGCGAACATTCGGTCAGGATCGCGGCTATACCTGTCGCGGGGGGCATTGTAGCGTGGGTTTTCCTGCTCCTGAAATCGCATGACCAGCTACCGCAGGTGACACAGTGGATGTGGCCCGCGCTCGGCGCGATCGCCGGCGTGCTGCCCGTCTATCTGGCAGTACTGATGATGCTGAAAAAGCGCGGCGCGGTACGCGATACGTTTGTAATGGTGCTGATGACGCTGCTGCTTTTTTTGTGCGGCATTTCCCTTTATATCTATCTGCCCGTTTCTGCGGCACGCCCGTCGACCTATTCCATGCTGTGGTGGGACGCTTCGGCGCCGTCGGGTTTTTTCAATCTGCTGTTTCTCAAGGGTTATGAGTCAACGCTTCCGTTTTCGTTTATAAATCTGGTACAGCGGCTCAATCTGGCAAAACTGGTCACAGCGCCAAACATATTTGCAATGATCGCGCTGCTGCCTGGCGTTGTGTATTTTTTCAGGTACCGCACGCGTCTCGCGTTTGCGCTCGGAGCGACAGCGGCGGCGACATTCCTCGGCTCGGTGATGATCACCCACGGCAAGCCCGAAGCATTGCGTATCCCGGTAGAAGTCATCATAGCGCTCACGGCCGGCTGCGGAGTATACATGCTCTGGACGGCACTGCTGAAATCGCAAAAGGCATGGCTCAAGATTGTGTGCGGACTGCTGGCGCTGCCGGTGCTCGCATATTCGATCTACGGACTTCGCGGCTCCGATGTCACATACATGCGCAAAAGCGCGGCGGCATATCAGCTCGGCACGCAGATGCTCGACAAACTGCCGGCAGGGGCGATTTTGTTCGTCGGCTCACAAACCCCTGCCATCATGGATTACTTCACCGCCTGCGAAAGCGAAATGATGCAGCGGCGCGAAGTCACGGTCATACCCGTTCCATTCATCCCCTTCGAGTGGAAACTTGACCAGCTCAGAAAGCGCTATCCTGAAATAATCTTCCCCAACCCCCTCGAAGGAATGACCGCCAATCCGGTATTCAGAGGCTCCGACCCGGTACGCCAGCTCTAC
>CAZQSL010000159.1:0-6658 GCA_964595945.1 uncultured bacterium | reverse complement strand
AAAGAAAATGCCGTATGCCAGACCGGAGTGAAGGCCGATGAAAAACGGAATGGTCGAATACATCGGGTCGCCGTCCCATGAGTGAAGCGGATTGTCCGTATTCCACATTACCATTTTTTTGCCACGCCGGTCGAGATGAAAAGTCTTTTCACCGAAACCGTAGAAATGTTCTTCAGCGTGAAGGAATTTCGTGCAGGCTATTTTACCGCCACTTGCGCCGACTCCGGGAGCATCCATGCACAGCAGTTTCCCCGTGGGATCGGTGATCGTGACTTTGAAGGGAGTTTTTTCGATTTTCACGGTAAGCGCTGAAGTGGCGATTGTGGTCGCAGTAGCGTCATCGCTGAAATCGAACTCTGACGCTTGCGGAAGTGGCATGACAACAGCATACGATCTGTCAGCCTCGAAGTTTGACGCTGTGACCCATATTCTTATGATTTCCGGAGTATAGACGGCGATCTTCGCCGCTCCGCCGGATATTTTGAATTCAGCCCCTGTGTCCGTTGCAGTAACGCCCGTGACATTTCCGAGATAGTCGAACTTCTGTTTTGCCATGTGAAAAACTCCTTTCGCACTACTGCGTCATGGTTCCCATGACTTGTAAAAGTTCATATACTATATCACTGATCACTGGTTTTTTCACTATCGGAACAGTGTTTGGACATAAAAAGAGCATAGTGTTCGACATGAGAAATAAAGCATGATCCCCCAGTAAAATCAATCCGGGGAGATATTGATTTGGGACAAAAAAGCCGCCCCTTGCGGAGCGGCAGTATTGTTGCATGGATGACACATCTTCAATGGGCGTCAGACGAATTTCCTAAGGATGAGCGTCTGATGACGGTCTGGGCCGACGGAGACAATGGCGATGGGAGCTCCGCATAGTTTCTCGACATATTTGATGTAGTTCTTAGCTTCCAATGGAAGGTCGCGGTAGTCTTTGATGTGACTGGTATCGGTCTTCCAACCGGGCAGTTCCTCATAGACGGGGACACATTCACGAAGTTTGCGGAAGTCGGTTGTGAAGTCCGTGATGAGCTCTTCACCGACTTTATAGCCGACACAGATTTTGATGGTGTCGAAAATGTCGAGGACATCGAGCTTTGTCATTGCGAGAGCGCTCATGCCATTGATACGGACACTATATTTCAGGAGCAGTATATCGAGCCAGCCGCAGCGTCGCGGGCGCCCCGTAGTGGTGCCGAATTCGCCGCCTTTGGTGCGGATCATTTCGCCGACATCGTTGATTTGTTCCGTTGGGAATGGACCTTCGCCGACACGTGTGGTGTAGGCTTTTGTGACCCCGAGAACGCGTTCGATCTTGCAAGGGCCTACGCCAGCGCCGACACATGCGCCGCCGGAGACGGGGTGTGACGATGTTACGTATGGATAAGTGCCGTGCGTAAGATCGAGGAGTGTGCCCTGCGCACCTTCGAATAGGACATACTGTTCTTCCTTGAGTGCCTTGTATAGCAGCGCAGACGTGTCAGCGACATACTTACTGAGCCGGTTGCCATATTCGATGTACTGATCGACGATATCGCCGACTTCATAGCCTTTATGCTTGAAAATCTCGCGCAGAATGAGGTTTTTATACTTGAGCGTGTGACCGAGGCGGCCTATGAATTCTTCGCGATCGAAGATGTCGACCATACGTATTCCGAGACGCATGGCCTTGTCGACATAACATGGACCGATGCCGCGGCCGGTTGTGCCGATTTTGTGTTTGCCCTTGAGCTCTTCTTCGAAAATGTCAAGAGTTTTGTGGTATGGCATGACGAGGTGAGCATTGTAGCTGATGCGCAGATTGTCAGTGCTGATGCCGCGGCTTTCGAGACTCTCGATTTCTTCGAGCAGCGTTGCCGGGTCAATTACCACATCGTCGCCGATCACACAGATTTTGTCATCGTATAGAATGCCGGATGGCATGAGATGAAGCTTGTACTCCTGGCCATCGCATACTACCGTGTGGCCTGCGTTGCTGCCGCCCTGATAGCGGACGATTATGTCCACGCCCTCTGCGAGCATGTCCGTGATCTTGCCTTTTCCTTCGTCGCCCCATTGAGCGCCGACAAGTACTATGCCTGGCATAGCACCCTCCCAAACTTTCGTGTTGACACCGGGGTCGGTACGCTCCCGATAGTGAGAAACGGACTTCCACCGAACACAGCTTATTGAAAACAATATAAGCCCAAGCGGCCGGATATTATCCCCGCTTGAGCACATCGCAAATGTTAGCGTACGGATTGGGGTATGTCAATGAGATGTGAATGTTTTGAGATAGCAGTTCGCCCTTATCGCGACTGCCAAAAGCGATGATTTCCATTTTCTTTCCTGATTACCCATGAAACTCAGTATCGGGGGCAAACTGAAAAGGCTTTATACGACATTGGTCGTGTGACATGACACTATTGTATGATTTGCATATTGTGCCACCAGTCCACTCAACCAGCACACAATTTTCTTGCTTCTTTCCCTTTGGCAGGCGTATGATATGTTTCGATGAGTCCAATGGCGCGCCCATTTGCAGATACCACATCACCGGGAGGGATTATGTCTGAGATAAAACTATTCGTATTCGCCCATCAAGATGACGAAATATTGATCGCTGGAAAGATGATGCAGGAACTCGCCGCCGGCAACGAAGTCCATGCTCTATGGTGCAACGATGGCAGCGGCGGCACAGGGTATTATGCGTCTCAGTCCGATATGTCTAAGGATTTTGCGCCCTATCTCAATCCAGGTGAATCAGCCGACAATCTCTCGCCCGACCGCATCCGGCAGATACTCCCCCTCGTGCGTCGCGAAGAAGCGCGCCGCGCCATGCTATCGATCGGCTTCAGTGAGGCAAACATGCGCTTCCTCAACCACCCCGCTGAATGGATGAAACAGCCTCGGAATATCGCTTCGCTAACACATGAAATTGCTGCGATCATCGACGAACTCTCTCCGAATGAAGTTTTTGCCGACGCATGGGAAGGCGCGCACATCACACATGACATCACCAATTTCTGCACGGTCAAAGCAGCCGCCATGTCCAATACGCGACCACCCGTATATGAGTTCCCCGAATACCCGCTGCTGCCAGGGTTTAAAAATTCTATAATTACAAAAATCCCCGACAAAAAAATCTCTGAAACTCTCGTTCATTTTCTGTACTATTCCATCGGACACTTCGCCACTACCGAAGGCACCGAACTGACATGCAGGCTCACCCACGCACAGCAGAAGAAGAAAGAAGGTCTCATGCAGTATTACACTTCTCAGAAAAAACTCACTGAAAACTTTCACATGATCATGAAAATCAGATATATCCTCGGCCTGATTATCCCGGACCTACGGCACTCCCCGGACATCGAATCCTTCCGTCCTGTACCCATTGACCGCGACTACACAGCGCCTCCATGCGCGGGACACAGATATTCGGAATACAATCAGAAATTACCTGACAGATTCTACATAGATCTGTTTTCCGAAGCCCGGAAAATGCTTGCTGGCTGATCGTTTCCGGCTTTAATATATGCCATTTATAGTTTATCATTTTTGAGTACTTAGGTCTGGAGCTACAAATGGCAAAGCGATTCATATATGCGATATTGCTGATTGGCATCGCCTCTGCCATATCGTTCACCCATCTCAGAAATGTCGTCACCAACCCCGACGGAGTAGGATACTATACGCATCTTAATTCGATGGTCAACGATCATGACCTGACGTATTCGGACGATTTCGCGCAATATGCACTCTCCCCGTATTTTGACGAGCCGTCTCCCACCGGTCTTGTGCAAAATCAATGGCCGGTCGGCCAGTCGATTCTCCACTTGCCAGCCTACTCCATTTCGCGATTATTTATAACGGATGATGGCGCAAAACCTTCCGACTCCGATATGCTCATGATTGTTGCCACCGGACTGTTTTTCGCGATTTTTTCGATGCTGCTCATTGTATGTGTGGTCAAAATTGACTATGGAGGCGCAACCGCTATTTTTTCGGCAATAGCGGTTTTTGCCGGCACGCCCTATTTGTATTACACATTTCACGAAGGCACGATGGCTCACAGTTATTCTGCATTTGCCGCCGTCTGTTACTTCGCGCTCTCGCACAGGGCAGTGCGCGATCAGACGCCTGTCGCATGGCTCGCTGCTGGCGCTGCCGGCGGCATCATGGTGACGATCCGCACCGAATCCGCTCTTCTCCTCACGCTGCCTATCGCACTTGTTTTCGACGCTGCGAGACCATTGGCTCTGCGAAAAGCGGTTGCCGGATACGCGCTTCACACTATCGCGGCTATCCTGTGCGCAACGCCACAGATGCTGATTTTCTGGGCTATCAACGGCAGCCCGTTCAATTCCTTTCAGGGTTATGAAAATCTGAGATTCAACAACTCCCACTTTTACGAATTCATGTTTTCCACATATCACGGAGTCGCCACTTGGAGCCCCATAGCAATCGCCGCCTTTTGCGGATGGATATTGCTGGCTATGCGACGAAGTATCTTGGGATTGTATTCGATCACCGTTTTTCTCTTGATGTGCTTTGTAAGCAGTTGCATGATATGGTGGTGGGGAGGCGGAGCGTTCGGCCCCCGGCTGCTCACAGTGCTGTTCCCGCTGTTTGTTATCGGTATATGCGCCCTGCTTGCTTCGCCGTTGCGTGTGCCCGCCATTATAGTTTCAGCCGCCTGCGCGCTGTGGTCTTACGCTCTGTACGTCCTTACCGCTGACGGTACACTGTGGGTCATGAAGTACTACACCCTTCAGGAAATCATGAACGCCGCAGTCGCCCACCTGCATTCTCTTTCGCAGACAATGGCATTTATTGCACGCCCTGATTATACCGGAGTATCCGCTCTTTCAGCCGTTGCGGCCTGCATTGCAGCCGCCAGCCTTGCTTTTGCAGTCATCTTCGCGGCACCGAAGATCAAGCCCGCGCATGCGCTCTGCCTCATGGCTGCCATCGTACTTGCCTCAGACATGCTTATACTCATATCGTGGCGCAACAGCATTATGACCAAAGACGCCCGCGCCGCGGAAATCGCCGCTACCGCACGCTACACTCTGCGCGAGCTCTACGAGCCCTTCCCCCTCGAATACCTGATGTACTACGAAAAATCAGGGCGCAGGTACGCTGAAGAAAGAGAATTCGCACGGCTCGGAAAAGTATTTCCCGACAACCCAGCAGTACATGTGGCACAGGCAGTCATGTACATGCAGTCTGGCAATCCGGCCCTCGCCGCGCAACACATCGACCGCGCATCATCCATGCACATCACGCACCCGGCTACATTCACCATGCTCATGCGCGTAAAATCACAGCTCGGCGCGTCAGGCCAGCCACGGTAATATCCATTTCCGCCACCTCAAATGAACGGGCTGAAATCGAGCACCTGATTAAGCGATCTCGTTGTTTCGAACATATTGGGGAAAAGCACCTGTATCTCCGAAAGCGCCACGATAGCTCCGACGATTTTGTGCGAATCCGTATAGCGCGTCATTACGAATTCCCTGTCGTTTACCCTTTCCGTGATCGCAGCGAGATTCTTTTCGACAGAAGCCTTCACATCGGCTTCCCTGTACTTGCCATCAAGTTGCCTGAATGCCCGGATTATCTCGAACACACCATCGAGGTCTATGCAATATGGCACATCGCCGTCGTAAAGGCCATTGGGGAGCTGGAGCGAGATAGTCGTGTCGATAAGCCTTTCCGGATATACAAGCGGCCTGCCAATGTATGTGTAGATATAATGGAAATGAAAAACGCCACCGAGTTCGTCGCGTGTAGCTTTCTTTTTCTGCCCTCCAGCGGAATTAAGCATGACATAACCAGTTGCCGGATCGGTCTCACGATCCACCCATTCAAAATACGCATCCGTCCAGTCACTGCCGATTGCGCCGGTATTGATCAGAGCGGAGGGAATCCCCGAACCAATATGCGATCCCGACCAGATAGCGTCCCAGGGCAATCCACGCATGAGTTTTTCGACCTTGTCTGGAGTACCATATTTATTGACGAATGAAGTCATCGGATACAGAGGCTTTGCCCCGAGTATCCTGAGCGCGCCCACGGCGTAGGCTGCGGCATGCTCAGCACCATGGAGCGTCACATTTCCGCCGAAAAGTCCGGTTTTTGGATTCTGGAACTTCTGGATAGTTGCCGCCCACTCTTCCTTTTGAGCCGCCGTAAGTGTATCCATCATGTTCATCGTGTACAGCAGATACACCATGTCCGTCGTACCATACAGATCAGTCTTCTTACTGCCCGGCCTATATGAATAATCCCCAACCCCAAGCCCCGATTTGAATTTTGCCATATACTCAGGCAACACTTTTTCAAATCCGTCGAGATTGTACTTCCTGTCGTCACAATGAGAAGAATAAACTGAAAAACACACAAACGATACCATCAACATCAATACTGCTGCCGGCTTATTCATTACGCCTCCGGAATTTATATGCGATTTCCGCCGCGGCATCCGCCCGGCAGTTATAATTATTATACTGGAGGACAGGTGAACATACACCACGCAATCGACGATTTTCTCGCGCTCTTCGCCGGTGAAAAAGGCTGCTCGCCCAACACTGTCGACGCCTATTCGCGCGACCTCGGGCAGTTCGCCGAATACTGCGAATCACGCAACATGGACGACTCCATGTCCATC
>CAZQSL010000158.1:0-6667 GCA_964595945.1 uncultured bacterium | reverse complement strand
GCTTTCGGTGGGACTGACGTTATTTGTACTGAGTCTGTACAGCAAGGATAGCCCGAGGCAGTTTTTCGGTCCCGTGATGATTGGCTGGCAATATGTCCAGAGTCTCAAAACCCTGTTTTTTGCTACAGGGCTGACTGCTTGCGGCATGGCAGTGTGGGCGGCGGCGGTTGTGGGCAAAGCCACTGAAACGTCTGGGACTAAGCCATCCGGACTGTTCATGCCCTACAGCATCGATATGAAACGGCTGCTTGTCTACTGGCTTTTTACTCTTGTATTTTTCGCTTCTGGCGTGGGCGCCACATCGCTGATCTGGAAGCACCCGATGCCGTCGCTCGTCATAATAGGCGCGAGAGCATTCATGCCGTTCATTGTTGTACTCATCATATCGCTGCTGCGCATCCCGCCTCTCATGCCGGTGGCGTGGCTCGCCGCATTCGCGGGGCAGGGCTATGTCTTTTATCTCAATCGACAGCATCTGCCGATTCCCGCTTCTATTGGATTTGTCGCGGCGGAGATCGCAGCAATGATACTGTTCGCTTTAGCTTCGACTGTAAAATGGCCTGACAAGAATAACGTAATCTGACTCCAGGGAGGATACAACACAGTGAGTAACAGTCTTAATCGTACAGCCATTCTGCTTGCCATGTTTCTTTCTATCACCGCTTTGGCATCCATATCACGCGCTGAAGTCAAGGACTTGCAGTACGATAACATACGAGCCGAACTCAAATCGCAGTATCTCGTGCAGTCTATCCTCGACTGGTACGTGCGCACCAATGGCGAGCGCAGCATAATGGAAGAAACTTACAGGGGCCGCGAAGCACTTTACAGCAAAAAAAATATTCAGCATCTCGACAAACTCCTAAGAGATAAAAAACTGACGACCGATGACAGACGCGCTGTACAATTCCTCAAAAACGCCCTCACACTCGAATATATCGGTCTTGATACCGCTCACTTCGGTGACGAAATCAGCAATGCCGAAACGTCCGCGACTGTCTCGATCGACTGGATCGCAGAGCCTGTACCATACAAGCAGCTCTTTCCCATGCTCTCGAAAGAGCAGGACCCCGAACGCCGCAAGGTGCTACAGGCGGCACAGGCAGGCGTATGGCGCGACAAGCTCAATCCCATATACGCAAAGCAGGAAGAGCGCGTGCGCCAACTTGTCAGGGAACTCGGCTACACCGACTATGTGAAACTGGCCGAGATAGTTAGAAATGTCGATGTCGCCGATTTGCTCTCGATGTCGATGTCTTACTACAGCAAGTCGGATCCGGTTTACAAACGATTGCTCGAAAATGAAATCGGCGAAGCGATGGGCATCCCCGTTTCGCAATTCTCGAGAGCAGATATTTCATATCTCGCATCTGTGCCGCATCTGAAAAAATTCTTTCCGCCGCAACTCGCTGTGCCAAGTTTCAAGTATTTCCTCGAAGGGATGAATCTCGATCTCACCACAATCGCCGGCACGCCTATACTCATCGACGACGAGCCCCGCGACAAAAAAGAGCCCCGCGCCGCGTGCTATTCTATTTCTGTACCTGACGATATCCGTATGACGCTCAAACCCTCCGGCGGTGTCGATGACTTTGCTACTCTCTTCCACGAGAGCGGCCATGCGCTGCACTTTGGCAACACCACCGAAACGCAATGGGAATTTCAGCAACTTGGCAACAACGCTGTCACGGAAGGCTTCGCAATCTTTTTTGAATCCATGTGGGGCGAATATGACTGGCTTGTAAAATATCGCGAACTTGTCAAGTCGTACAACCGCTTTGCCGCTCCAGCCGATCAGGTGCCGGTGATGACTGACAGGGAAATAGGGTTGCTGATACGCAATAGGGTCTTCTGGGACATGTATATGATGCGCCGCTACAATAGTGCCAAGCTAATCTACGAAACCATTCTCCACGGCGGCTTGCCTGCCATCTACAAGGATTTTTTCAAGGGACAAACCGACGATCTCCAGCAGGTATACAAAACGGTGTTCAGCGATGCCTATGGGTTTCCGCTGACTGATCAGGACGCATTGCGTTTCCGCACCGACGTCGATTCGTTTTTCTATGCCGCAGACTACTCCCGCGCATTTCTCCTCTCCGCGCAGCTTACGGAAGGCATGAAAAGAAAATTCGGCGCCCGGTGGTTTGATGATCCGAAAGCAGGAGCGTACATCAGGACACTCTGGGCCGGCGGTGGAAAAATGCAGGCTGACGAACTATCGAAAATGATCGGCGAAACGAAGGTGGATTTTTCGGCGTTTGCCGAACGCAACAGCAAACGGCTCGAAATTGCCGGCAAACTGATCGACAGCGGCAAATGACTGGCGGCGAAACGGAGGCTGAAACATGAAAGTGACCGTGCAGAAACTTGACGACAAGGCGATAGAAGCCCGCGGCATACTGTCGTGGCCAATATGGGAAAAAGAACAGTCGCGTTTTGACTGGTACTATGACTCGCAAGAGGAGTGTCTGATACTCGAAGGCCGTGTCGAGGTAGAAACACGAGAGGGCAACGTGCAGTTCGGAGCAGGCGATTTTGTCATTTTCGACAAGGGGCTCTCGTGCGTGTGGAATGTAATAGAGCCTGTTCGCAAACACTACAATTTCAAGTGAACTGAATGATAATAAATACCGAGAGCAGCGGATCAATCGAAATCATCACTGAATCGCCCGCCGGGACACGAGCACTCGGCTCCGCGATAGGCGCATCTGCGGAGCCCGGAGATTTTATCGGACTCGACGGTGATCTTGGCGCTGGAAAAACAGTACTCGTCAGCGGTATTGCGGGTGGGCTCGGCTACGACGGTCCGGTGACAAGTCCGACATTCCAGTTGATGCGCGAATATCACGGCGGCCGGCTGCCACTGTACCATATCGATTTTTACAGGATAAATATCTCGGGAGAACTCGCCGCCCTCGATCTCGAAGAATATGCTCTTACCGGTGTCACAGCCGCCGAGTGGTGTTCGAGGTTTCCCGATGCGACGGGATTGCGCCGCATTATGGTCGCAATAGAATGGCTTGAGGAAAATATTCGCCGTTTTGTCGTCGCAGCGGACGAGAAGTTCATAAACAAGCTGAAAAGTGAAATGCAACGACATGGCCGTGCGTCCTGACGCACGGCGCAATATACATCATGGAGGCCACGATGGCACAGTGCTGCGGTAACACAACATACGATGATGTCGAAAAGGCACTCGTGGATTTTAAGTCAAGGATACTCGCAAATCCCGCCGACATTGAGGCGCAGATAGCCCTCGGGGGTATATATGTTTTCCTTTCGATGAATCACGAAGCCGAGTTTGTCGCAGGCAGGATACTCGCAGCCGATCCCGCGAGCAAAGCCGCAAGATTCATAATCGCTCAGGCGATGTACAACACCGGCAGGGAGGCCGAAGGCCGGAGGCTGCTGGAGGAGATCGTCGCCTGTGACCAGCCATTTCTGCCAGCCGTCAAGCTTATGTCCAACATCGTAAAAGATGAAAACGACTGCGAAAAACTTTTTGACCTCCATAAAATACTCGCAGACTCTGACCCCTCAAACCCCGAATACATCTATCTGCTCGGCAATTCATACGACGATAACGGCGATCTTGAAAACGCGATCAGCTGCTATGAAAAATCAATCGAAATCGCCCCCGGGTTCCCACTCGCGTACAACGCGCTCGGTCTTCTGAAACTGGACGAATTCGACGGCGACGCTGACAGCATCGACAACGCTCCGCTCGATGAGGCGATAGCATTGTTCCGAAAAGCGCTCGCGATCGACCCTTCATATTCCAACGCACACCTGAATCTCGCGACTGCATATCAGATGCACTACGACTACAATGACGACGACGCAATCGACGAATTCCAGCTCGCGGCACATTTTGATCCTCAAAATGCTGACGCTCTTGTGGAAATAGGTAACATTTTCATGGAAAACGGCGAGATCGACAAAGCCATCGACTTATTCGAAAAAGCCGTGATCGCTGACGAAAAATCCTCATCCGCATACATCGCTCTTGGCGAAGCTTACATGGACGAGGGCGATTTCGAGGAAGCCTATACGGCGTTCCAGCGTGGCGCGCAGATCATCGCCGATGATCCGGAACTCATCTATGGCATGGCAAAATGCAAGGCCAATCTCGGCGACGAATTCGATGCGTCGATACTGCTGCGCATTTACATCGCTCACGATTTGTCGGAATATGCCAGTGAAGCGGCACAACTGCTCGACTCTCTCGACAGAGTGTATGCTGCCTGATCCTCTCACTCACGCAGGTGGTGGAAATGCACGATCAACGTTATTCGACCTCAAGCGGCCTCGCATATCAGATGGGGGTGAGGTTCGCGCTCTTTACCATCATCCTCAATGTTATTCTTTCCGCCGCCTACTATGCGGTGTCCTATCATCTACAGGAAAAAGAACTCAGGAAACACATCCTCGCGATTGCCGGCGCAGCAGCGGCAGGATTCACCCCTGACGAATCCGACAGTCATGACCTGATCATTTCCGAAAAAGACGAAACTTCGGACACCTATGGACATCTGAAGAAAAAACTTCAGCGTATCAAGGCATCGTTACCGGACATACAATATATCTACACGCTGCGGAAACTATCCGGTGGCAAACTCGAATTTGTCATAGACGCCGAAACTGACCCACAGGAAGTTTCTCATGCCGGTGACATCTACGACGACGCGAGCAAGTGGCTGCGTTTTAATTTCAGCAAATTTGACAAACCTGCTATCGAACCCGAGATTTCCACCGACAAATGGGGCGCTTCCCTTTCAGGCTTCGCGCCCCTGATCAAGTCTGATGGCACATGGGACACCGTCGTTGGGGTCGATGTCAGCGCGGAGGAAATATATGCCACAAAAAAGTCTTTTCTTCTGCTCAATCTCTATGTTTTCGCATGCACGATCCCGCTCGCTATCCTGGTCGGCATGATGATCGGCCGCAGTCTCGCGCGCCCAGTGGCCACTCTTACCCAGGCGGCCAAACGTGTTGCCGATGGCGATTTTTCTCATAAGGTCGCCACTTCTGGCAGCAAAGAAATCCGTATGCTCGCCCAATCGTTCAACGAAATGACCTCCAGGCTACAGACGAGTCTCGACAATGTAAAAAACGAAATGAATGAGCGCAAGACCATACAGGAAGCCCTGATATCCGAACGAAGACTTTTTGTCACGGGACTGGCGATCATTGTCAAGATCAGAAACGCCGCCGGATGGCCCGTCGAGCACATCTCGCAGAATATCTCATTTCATTTCGGATATCAGCCGGAAAGCTTTATGTTCGGAAAACTCGACTATACCGGGATTGTACATCCTGAAGACCTCGACATGGTAGACTCGATGCTACGCTCATTCATTGCGTCCAGAAGCAGGGAAAACATCGAATTCGAGCACAGGATAATCGACGCCTCAGGCCTTACGCGTTGGGTATATGTCTTCCTGATGGCCTCGAAAGACGCCGCCGATACGATCAACGGACTACATGGATACGTCATCGACATCACTTCGCGAAAACAAATCGAAAGAGAACTCAGCCAACAGTGCGAAAACCTTCAACAGATGATCGAAGAACGCACGGCCGAATTGACTGATACCATCGGCATGCTGAAGCGCGCTACAAATTCCGATCGCATGGACGAGCTTTCTGAAGAGAGGCTCGCCCTGGCGGCAAAAAATCATCTCGCGGCTCCCATCCACAATCTCGAAGCCGCCTCAAAAAACCTTCTCGGTACTGTCCTGACCGATGAGCAGAAGCGTTATTCGGCGGACATTTCAAAGTCTGTCATCGACATTTCTCGCTGGCTTTCTTCGGTGATAGTCAATGCGCAGGAGATAGACGAAGCCTATTTTCTGCAGTCTCCCCCAATGGCGCAAAGCACTGAAACATTGGCACTTGTACCTGACGGGGATGAAGATGGCAATGTCTCCGAGTCCAGCTTCCACCATTTGAAACTCCTCATAGCCTCGAATGATCGCCTCACCGGCGCCATCTTCCACAAATGTATGCTCAAAATCTGCTCGGAAACCGCTCTCGTCGACACTAAAGAAGCCCTGTTTGACAAGCTCGCCGAATACCATGACGCACTCTTTTTCGATTTGTCAGATCCCGTATGCGAGCTTGAGGAAATCGTGGCTTACACGCGCACTCAGGAAAAACTGTTCGAGAAGTGTATAATGATTGCCGGCGTATGCGATGCCACCGACACTGGGATATCCGACAGGGTCTACTCCATCGGCATCGACGAAATAGTGACCGGCCCGTTTACTACAAAGTCGATTCGTCGTATTGTCAAGAGAATGGCAGAGTAGGACTCTGAATTGCAGTATCAGAACATTCCCCACCCTTAATTTCAATCCGTTCACTTGAAAATCGTCTGATTTTCAATGAAATATTGATAGGGTATCAAGATGTAAACCATGAAGTAAAACCAATTCGCGTTCATACAGCTAAGGAGAATTTCCATATTAGCCCTATCTGTAATCGGAGAGAATTCCTCGGAGTTTGCTCCGGGATTCATTCAAGGGAGAGTTCATTGGGAATGTAATCCTTTGTTTATATACGAATTATTTAATTTCCCTACCGGAGAAACCTTTTTCGAGAAAAAGGTTCCTGATTACCCCTGAAACTCAGAGTTGTCCCAGGGTATGAGTAGAATGTGAAA
>CAZQSL010000157.1:0-6672 GCA_964595945.1 uncultured bacterium | reverse complement strand
CAACTCCCACACCGTCACCCTCAACTACTTCATCGAAACCATCGAAAAACACCTCGGCCTCACCATGCAGAAAAACATGCTGCCCATGCAGCCGGGCGACGTGCCAGCCACAAGCGCCGATATCGAAAAGTCACGCCGGCTGCTCGGCTTCGACCCAAAAACCTCCGTCGAACAGGGCCTCGAAAACTTCTTCAAATGGTTCTTTGAATACCACAAAAACGACCTGCCTAAAAAATAAAGGCGGCACAATATATGGACCACAGCCCCGTCAGATCAAAAGAAAACTTCCTCGTATTCGGCGCACCGCAGATCGAAGAATCCGAAATCCTCGAAGTAGTCGACAGCATGCGAAGCGGCTGGCTCGGCACCGGGCCCAAGGCCGCGCGGTTTGAATCCGACTTCATGGCCTACAAAAACGCCACTCACGCAATAGCTATCTGTTCATGTACCGCCGCCCTCCACCTCGCCATCCTCGCGGCCAACATCGGCCCCGGCGATGAGGTCATCACCACACCCATGACCTTCTGCGCCACAGTCAACGCCATCATCCACTCCGGCGCCACTCCCGTGCTCGCCGACATCGACCCCGCCACACTCAACATCGACCCCGCCGCCATCAAAGCCGCCATCACCCCTCGCACCCGCGCCATCATACCAGTCCACTTCGCAGGCCGTCCCTGCGACATGGATACCATCTGCGACATCGCCGCACGACACAATCTCACCATCATCGAAGACTGCGCCCACGCCATCGAAACCACCTACAAAGGCCACCACACCGGCAGCTTCGGCGATTTCGGATGCTTCTCTTTCTACGCCACAAAAAACGTCGCCACCGGCGAGGGAGGCATGATCACCGCAAAATCCGAACCCCTCGCCGCACGCATCAAAATGCTCGCCCTGCACGGCATGACCAAGGACGCATGGAACCGCTTCAGCGATGAGGGCTACAAACACTACTACGTCGTCGAAGCCGGATTCAAATACAACATGCCCGATCTCACGGCCGCCATCGGCATCCACCAACTCGCGCGCGTCGAGGCCAACCTCGTCCGCCGCGAACAGATATGGCAGGCCTATGATGACGCATTCGCCAACCTGCCAGTCACCACCCCGGCGCCCGCCGAACCCGATACCCGCCACGCCCGCCATCTCTATACCATCCTCATCGACCCCGCACACGCCGGCATCTCACGCGACGATTTCCTCACGCTCATTACCCGCGAAAACATCGGCGCGGGCGTCCACTACCTCGCAATCCCCGAACACCCTCTCTATCAGAAACGCTACGGCTGGCGCCCCGATGATTTCCCCCACGCACTCGCCATCGGACGCCATACTGTCAGCCTGCCCATTTCACCGAAACTCTCCGACAATGATGTCGCAGACGTAATCACCGCCGTCCGCAAAATCCTCGGCGCACAATAACCGGGAGCGCAACCATGAGCTGGATGCTTAAGGAAATTCACCAACAACCCGAAGCCCTCGCAAAATTCTGGACGAAGGAAAAAAAGAAGATCGACCGCATCGCCGCCAACATGCGCAAACACAACCCGCAGTTCATCGTGCTCGTCGCGCGCGGCAGTTCCGACCACGCAGCCCTATACGGCAAATACCTGCTCGAAGTCCATGCCGGTATCCCCGTCGTACTCGCCGCCCCCTCGGTCTTCACCGTCTACAATAAGCAACCGGATATGAAAAACGCGGTCGTCATCGGCATCTCGCAATCAGGCGAAGGCCCCGACGTCATGGAAGTCATGCGCGCGGCAAAACAGCAGGGCGCCTACACAATCGGCATCACCAACAGCGCCGGCTCGCCCCTCGCCACCGAACCCCACGACTCCATCATGCTCTCGGTCGGCAAGGAAAAAGGACTCGCCGCAACCAAAACATACACGGCGGAACTCCTCGCCTTTATGCTGCTCTCCGCGGCATACAGGGAAGACAAACACTTCCAGTCCGAAATCGAAGCAGTCCCCGAAAAACTCGCCGGCATCCTCGATGTCGAAATCCACATCGCCCTGCTCAGCGAACGCTACCGCTACATGGAACACTGCGTCATGATCGGCCGTGGCCTCGACTACTGCACTGTCCGCGAAGCCGCCCTCAAAATGATGGAAACCTCCTATGTCGTCGCGCAGCCATTCTCCACAGCCGATTTCCTCCACGGCCCCATCGCCATCGCCGGCACCGGATTCCCCACATTCGTCTCCATCCCCAACGGCGCCATGACCTCCCAGCTCCATAACCTCTGCCGCGAACTCATCGACAAACAGCTCGAAACCATCATCGTCACGCCCGACACCGCTACCGCTAAAATCGCGACCAAGGCCATCCACATCCCGGTCGTCTGCGACGAACTCGTCAGCCCCATCTTCCAGATCATACCCTTCCAGTTCCTCGCATGCTACGTGTCCACCTCAAAAGGTATCGATCCCGACCAACCGCGATTCCTGCGCAAAGTGACCAAGACCTTATAATTATTATGGAATGAATGATTACCGGGGAGGTACCACCGCCACTCACACAAACACACAGAAATATCAGCCTTCCACATTTTATGAGCGTTATGCTTGAAATTTCATAACGCATCGTTATTATGTATTTATCGTGCTCGGCAGCGCTAATAACGATTCGAGTAAATCTGGGAGGCAATATGAACGCAAAGTCAGCAGCAGTCGAAACTATCCCCGCTATCAATCCGGCAACTCGTGAAGTCATCAGGGAAATCCCGGTCATACAGCCATCGGATGTAGCCGGAATCGTCGCCCATGCTCGCGAAGCACAGATCAAATGGCAGGCCATCGGCATCAGGGGCCGCCTCACTTACTTCAAAAAAATCCACAACTACCTCATTAAAAATGCGGACGAGATCGCCCGTATCGTCACTCTCGACAACGGCAAACCACTCGCGGAATCCCTCAACGCGGAAGTCATGCCTGTGCTCGACATGCTCACGTTCTGCGCCGCCGAAGCCCCGCGCATCCTCCGCGACGAACCCATTTCAAGCCCGCTTCTCAAACTTTCACGCACCAAAGCGCGCAACATCTTCGAACCGCTCGGCGTGGTCGCCATCATCGCCCCGTGGAATTTCCCATTCGCGATTTCCACCACCCAGATACTCATGGCTCTCGTCACCGGCAACACCGTTGTCTACAAACCCGCCGCTCTCGCCTCTTACATCGGAGAAGCCATCGACAACATTTTCAGAGAGGCCGGATTCCCCGAAGGCGTTTTCACCACCCTGCAGGGCCGGGGCCGCCTGATCGGCGACGCCATCATGGAGTCGGGGGTCAACCGCGTGGCATTCACGGGCAGCGTGCCAGTCGGCAAGGGCCTCATGAAAAAAGCTTCTGAAACTCTCACCCCGATCACGCTCGAACTCGGCGGCAAGGACCCTATCCTCATCCTCGACGACGCCGATCTCGACCGCGCGTCCAGCGGCGCCGTGTGGGGCGCTTTCGTCAACGCGGGCCAATTCTGCGGCTCTGTCGAACGCGTCTACGTCCACAAGGCAGCCGCCCCGAAGTTTATTGATCTCGTCGTCGAAAAGACAAAAAAACTCCGCGTCGGCAATGGCCTCGACTACGACATCGACATGGGGCCGCTGATCGACCAGGGCCAGATCGACATCGTCGAGGAGCACATCAACGACGCACTCGCCAAGGGCGCTAAAATCGCCGCAGGCGGCAAACGTATCGAGTCCCTTCCCGGCTTTTTCTTCGAACCCACCGTACTGCTCGACACCGATCACTCCATGCTCTGCATGACCGAGGAAACCTTCGGCCCCACCATGCCCATCACAGTGGTCGATGATGTCGAAGAAGCCATCCGCCTCGCCAACGACAGTAAATATGCACTGACCGCCGGCGTATGGTCAGCAAATATCCGCAAGGCCGACAGCATCTGCAAACGCCTCGTCGCGGGCACCACTTTCATCAACGATCACGGATTCTCCTACGGCATATCGCAATGCCCGTGGGGCGGCCCCAAGGAAAGCGGTATCGGCCGCACTCATGGCGCTCATGGCCTGCTCGAATTCACCAACATGAAAAACATCGTTTCCACACGCCCGCTGCTCACCGAAAATCCCTGGTGGCACCCCTATTCCAAATCCAGGTACGACAACCTCAAGAAACTCGGCTTCGCTTTTTACAACGCCCGCCAGACGATCACATCCTGCACTTCAGGCAAATAAAACACACAGCCCTTTTTTCAGCTACAACCCCATATTTTCCAAACCCGGCTCCCGCCGGGTTTGTTTTTTTCGCCATACTGTGACAATAATCACACCAGTATTCAAACACATGATCTGTCATTTCGCGTATCATATATATAGCAAATATTACACAACGCACTCCACACGCGAGAGGTGCAGAGTCTATGGACGAATCATCCGGCAACACCAGGCACACAGACGACGCCGGTCTCTCACAAATCACTCATACCATGCTGGAGTCAGCGATCCACAGCATACTCGACAGCGCAGGCAAACAGGTCGCCATCCTCTCGGCCGACGGCACCATCCTGTATATGAACGCCACGATGGCCGAAAACTTCGGCTACACTTCCGAAACCCTCTCCGGCACCAATATTTGGGAGATTGCCTCAAAACACCCGAGCTATGAACTCAATCGCGAAATGTTCGACCGATGCCTCGATGGCACGACGCCGGTTTTCTATGAAGTTTATTGCCCGGCGATTTACCGCCACTTTCAGATCGCACTGTCAAAAATCAGTCAATCGACCATCCTACTCATCGGCATGGATGTCACAATCAATAAACTACTCGAAAAAGCTCTGCTCGAAAGTGAAAACCGCTATAAAACCCTCGTGGACGAAACCCCTGATTTCATTTTCATCGTCGACCGTGACTTCAGGGTTTCTTTCATCAACAAGGCTTGCGCCGATATTTTCAACACCACTCAGGATCAACTCACAGGCAAGAATATCGCCGACATTTTCCCGCCCCACAACAGCTCACATCAGATTTCCAACATGATACAGGTCTTCGAAACAGGCAAACCCCGCACAGCCGAAAATCCCATTACATTCCCGGGCGGAGAAATCTGGCTCGACGCAAAACTCACTCCGCTGCGAAATCAACAGGGCGACATCACTCACGTACTCGGCATCTCTCGCGACATCACAAAGCGCATACACGCCGAAAACGAACTCCGCAAACACAAGGAACGCCTCGAAGAACACATAAGGGAACGCACCGAAGAACTCACCCGCGCCAACGAAGCGCTACAGCTCGAAATCGCCGAACGACTCAAGACTGAAATCGCCCTGCGCGAATCCCGCAACATGTTCCAGCTCGTCATGGACAATATCCCGCAGGCCATTTTCTGGAAAGGACACGACTCGCGTTATCTCGGCGCCAACGTAGCCTTTGAAAATTTCTGCGGCAAGAGCAAATCGGAAATAATCGGCAACGCCGACATCGAAATGCCCTGGTCCCGCGACTCTTCCTTCTATATCAATCAGGACAATGAAGTCATGCGGACCGGCTCTCCCATGATCAACCTCCTCGAATCCATAACCTTCAGAGACAATTCGGAACACTGGCTGAAAAAGTCGAAACTTCCACTCCACGACATCGACGGCAACATCATCGGCGTCCTCGGCCTGTTCGAGGATATCACCGACAAACGCAACGCCGAGCTCATGCTCCAGTCGTCCAAACGCGAATCCGAATTCTACCTCGATCTCATCACTCACGACCTCACCAACTTCCACCACACCATCCTCGGCAATCTCGAACTCCTCACCCGCCGCACCGCACTCGCCGACAACCAGCGAAAATACGTCGAAACCGCCCGCCGCCAGCTCCTCAAATGCGAAACCACCATCTCAAAAGTTCGCGCCTTTTCAAAAGTCAAAAAAACCGGCATCGAATATCTCCGCCCCATCGACATCTCCGAACCCATCAGGGAAACCTGCCGCATGGTCGCTTCCCTCTACCCGGCGAAAAAACTGGTTTTCACCATCAACCCCGAAACTGGCATCAAAATCCTCGCCTCTGATCTCATCGACTCAGTATTTCTCAATATCATCGAAAACGCCGCCAAACACTCCCCTCGCGAAGTCACTGATATTTCCATCAGCGCCGTCCTCACTTCCGATCCCGCTAACGCCACCCCCATGTGGCAAATACGTATCGAAGACAACGGAGGCGGTATCCCGGATATTTTCAAGGACAAGATTTTCACCCGCTTCATGCGCGCAAGCGAAGAAAAAGGCTCCGGCCTCGGCATGGCTCTCGCAAAATCCATCATCGACAAAATCGGTGGCCGTATCTGGGCCGAAGACCGAGTGCAAGGCTCTCCTTCCCTCGGCGCAGCTTTCGTCATGCTCCTGCCTGCCGCGCCAGATGCTGGCTGACTCCTTCCCGCCACACTTCCCAATCGTATTTTCCACTCTCTTCACACACTCCGGCCCCCTATCACCCCTTTCCTAAAATTGAGACTGTCCACAGGCAATTCCCCAGGCAATATACTATAATTTCATTGGCAGCCGTATTCTCCATCCGGCATAACCACACAACACCACTCCGGAGCGCCACCATGCGCCTTCACACCATCCACTCCGCATCTTTCTCCTTCACCGCAAGCGGCAAATCCACATTCGCGGAAACTCCTCTCTCTCCCGTCTCGACACACGGCGCCG
>CAZQSL010000156.1:0-6836 GCA_964595945.1 uncultured bacterium | reverse complement strand
TATGTCTCCCGGTTTGAAAATAGATCTCGCGACCCTCAGCAAATAACGGAGTGGCAGCGGGATTACCGGACATAAAAACAAATCTCACAGGGAGTGTTTCCGGTGGCAGTAAGTATCGAAAAAAAGAAAAGCGATGTACAGGAACTTTCAGAAAAGTTCAGCACCAATAGCTGGTGCCTACTTGCCAACCCCATTGGCATGACAGTCGCCGAAGTCTCGGAACTTCGCAAAAGACTTAGAGAAAACAACGTAGATTTTAAAATCTATAAGAATACCCTTATCAAAAAAGCGATCGAAGAGAGCGGCAAAGAAGGCTTCAAACAGGTCTTTGACGATCTCAAGGGCCCCACGGGCGTAGCGTTCACAAGTGATGACTGCATCGTCGCCACCAAGGTATTCACAGATTTTCTCAAAGAGAACCAGAAACTGCAGGTCAAATCGGCAACGCTCGAAAACGACTACTGGACGAAGGAAAAATGCGAAGAGATGGCAAAGCTCGGAAACGCAAAGGCCATCTACGGAATACTCGTCAGCGCACTGTTGGGACCGGTCGCAAATCTTTCGTTTACACTCAACGCAATGATGTTCGACCTCGTCGGCACACTCGAAGAAGTCTCCAAGCAAAAATAGCGGGATGACTTCTCTGGAGACGCCCGGCGCGTAGAATTCATGAAAAATAAAAAATAAATATATGCTGTATGCCGTAAGGGAGGTGAAAGCATGAACGTACAGGAAGTATTCGAGGCTATCAAGGGAGCATCGATGGCTGAAGTGAGCGAACTGGCGAAAATGCTTCAAGATGAATTCGGTGTTTCACCGATGGCAGCAATGCCGATGGGCGGAGGCGCAGCAGCCGCTGCCGCTCCGGTCGAAGAGGAAAAAACCGAATTTGACATTGTTATAACTTCAGTTGGCGACAAGAAAATCCCCGTCATCAAAGCAGTCCGCGAAGTGACTGACCTCGGCCTCAAGGAGGCGAAGGACCTCGTGGACAATGTCCCTGCAAAGCTCAAGGAAGCAGTGGCGAAAGAAGAAGCTGAAAAAATCAAGGCGAAGCTCGAAGACGCCGGAGCAATAGTGGAACTGAAGTAACAACTCAACCTGCATCGAAGAGGAGGCCGGCATTTGACGACCTCCTCTTTTTGCAACCTTGTGAAAGAGTGGGTTATGCGCGCCCTGATTCCGTGTGTTATTAACCCGGAATGGCGGGCTCTGCCCCTCAAAATAGAATGTCAGAGGTGAATTTATGGGAATCCTCGATAACTTGGAACCATATATCGGGAAGGGCTATGAAGAATACACGTTCGGAAAGCTCCCGTCAACAATTGAACTGCCCAATCTGATAGAGGTTCAAACCCAATCGTTCGCATGGTTACGCGAAAAAGGGCTTATCGAGTTGTTCAAAAGCATCTCTCCAATCGAATCTGTCGTGTCGACTGCCGACGAAGGTCTGATACTTGAATTCCTTGACCTGAGGTTCGATGACCCGAAGTACACTCCGGAAGAATGCAAAAAGCGCGAAAAGACGTTCGAAGCGGGGCTCAGAGTCAAAGCCCGCCTGATCAACAGAAAAACCGGCGAAATCAAGGAGCAGGAAGTATATCTCTGCGAATTCCCCAGCATGACTGCCTATGGCACCTTTGTTTTCAATGGTGCCGAGCGAGTTGTCCTCAGCCAGCTTATCCGCTCGCCAGGAGTTTACTTCTCTGCACCGAGAGATGTCACCGGCATCAATTTCTACACCGGAAAAATTATCCCCAACAGAGGCGCGTGGGTCGAATTTGAATTTGACATCAAGGGCCAGGCATACATTAGAATCGACAAGACCCGAAAGATACCGATCACGACGTTCATGCGCGCGATCGGCTTCGGTTTCGATACAAAAGAACGCCGCATTTTCCTCGAAGACCCCATTATCATCAATGATCCAAGTTTCGAAAAACTTATTGGATTTATCCTCGACGAAGATATCAAGGTGCCGGGTACGGAAGATATCCTCTTCGCTAAAGGCACGAAGATCGGCGCCGACGAAGCTCACAAAATCCTGTCCTGCAATTATCGCACGATCAGACTTACCGAAGATTGCCGTGACATGTACATGGATGACTCCATCCTCAACGCACTCGAAAAGGAATCCACCCTCACTCGCGAACAGGCGCTACTCGACATTTACAAAAAACTGCGCCCCGGCGACATCCCCACTGTCGAGCACGCCGAGAGGCTTCTCGATTCAAGATTCTTCCTTCCCAACAAATATGACCTTTCGGAAGTAGGCCGCTACAAAATCAATGAAAAACTCATGCTCGAAGTGCCTACCGAGAGACTCGCGCTCACGCGACGCGACTTCATCGAAAGCATCCGCTACCTCCTCGCGCTCCGCCTCAAGGGCAAACGCGACATGGCACGCGAACGCTATTACGAAGAAATCCACACCGAGGGCGAAAAGAAATTCTACGAACAGTTCTGCGAAATCTATGGCGGCGAACCTTTCCACGATGACATCGACCACCTCGGCAACAGACGCGTGAGATGTGTCGGCGAACTCCTCCTCAACCGTCTCCGCGGCGCACTCGCGATGATGGAAAAGACGATCCGTGACCGCATGATCCAATACGACGCTATGATCGCCACCCCGCAGTCGCTCATCAATCCACGCCCGCTGATCGCGGCGATCAACGAATTTTTCGGATCATCGCCCCTATCACAATTTATGGACCAGACAAACCCGCTCAGCTCGCTGACCCACAAACGCAAACTCAGCGCACTCGGGCCGGGCGGCCTCACGAGAGAACGCGCGGGGTTCGAAGTCCGCGACGTCCACCACTCGCACTATGGCCGTATATGTCCCATCGAATCACCCGAAGGCCCGAATATCGGGCTCATCGGATCGCTCGCGTCTTTTGCGAAAGTCGACAGATTCGGGTTCCTGCTCACTCCATACAGAAAAGTCGAAAACGGCTGCGTGCACGCCGAGGTAGAGTATCTCAGCGCGGCACAGGAAGAGCGCTTCACGATCGCGCAGGCTAACGCCCCGGTCGATGCAAACGGCTTTTTCATCAACGAAAAAGTCGCCGTCAGGGTACGCGAAGGCGTGGTCGAACGCGTAGCGCCGCGGGAAGTCCAGTACATGGACGTCAGTCCCAAGCAGCTCGTGTCGGTCACGACGGCGCTTATCCCGTTCCTCGAACACGACGATGCCAACCGCGCACTCATGGGATCGAACATGCAGCGCCAGGCAGTCCCGCTCATCAAATGCGATGCACCGCTCGTCGGCACAGGCATGGAGCGCAAAGTCGCAGTCGACGCGGGGGCAGTGGTCACCGCGCTGCGCGCCGGCACCATCACTTCTGTTGACAGCTCCCATGTGACTGTCACCACAAAAGACGGCAAGACGGATTATTACGAACTTATCAAATATTCGCGATCCAACCAGAGTACCTGTATCAACTTCAAACCCATCGTCGAACTCGGCCAGAAGGTCGAAACCGGCGAACCCATAGCCGACGGCCCCAACTGCGATCGTGGCCGTCTCGCACTTGGCAAAAACCTCCTCGTCGCATTCATGCCGTGGGAAGGTTTCAACTACGAAGATGCTATCGTGGTCAGCGAAAGACTTCTCAAAAAGGATTTCCTCACCTCGATCTTCATCGAAAAATACGAATGCGAAGCCCGCGAAACCAAACTCGGCCCCGAAGAAATCACGCGTGACATACCCGGAGTCAGCGAAGAAGTCCTCGAAAACCTCGACGACAACGCCATCATCAAAGTCGGCACATTCGTCAAATCCGGCGATGTGCTCATCGGCAAGGTCATCCCGAAAGGCGAAACCGAACCCACGGCCGAAGAAAGGCTGCTCCGCGCGATATTCGGCGAAAAGGCGCGCGATGTGAGAAACACATCACTCAAGGTGCCACATGGCGGCAAGGGCGTAGTCATTGGCGTAACTGACTTCAACCGTGACGCGGGCGACGATTTCGCACCAGGCAAAAACCGTAGCGTACGCGTCTTTGTAGCGCAGCGCCGCCAGGTCATGGTCGGTGACAAACTCGCAGGCCGCCACGGCAACAAGGGCGTCATCTCACAGATCGCACCCGAAGAGGACATGCCCTATCTCGAAGACGGCACACCCGTCGACATCGTCCTCAATCCGCTCGGCGTACCTTCGCGCATGAACATCGGCCAGATACTCGAAACACACCTCGGGTGGATCGCCGAAAAAATGGAATACAACTTCTGCACACCGATCTTCGAAGGCATCACGGAAGGCGAAATCGCCGAACTGCTCGTAGAGGCAAGACTCCCGCAGGACGGCAAGGTCACGCTCTTCAACGGCAAGACAGGCGAAGCCTTCGACAACAAGGTCACAGTCGGCCAGATATACATGCTCAAGCTCAACCACATGGTCGAAGACAAGATGCACGCGCGATCCACCGGCTCCTACGCCCTCGTCACACAGCAGCCTCTCGGCGGCAAGGCGCAGTTCGGCGGCCAGAGATTCGGAGAAATGGAAGTGTGGGCTCTCATGGCATACGGCGCCGCTGTCACACTGCAGGAACTCCTCACCATCAAATCGGATGACATCACGGGCCGCGTCAAGACCTATGAAGCCATCGTTAAAAATGAGAACATCCAGAAACCCGGCATCCCTGAATCTTTCAACGTTCTCGTAAAAGAATTTCAGGCGCTTGCCCTCGACGTCCAGCTACTCTCGGGCAGCGGCAAAAAGATCGCGCAGCCCAACGAAGACGACTCGGTCGGCTCAATTCTGCTCGACGACCTGGGCATTCAAAGCCCCTCGTATGCCGGATAACGCGACACGCGAAATCCGGGACTAACCCATAAGGAGGGTTCATCTTGGCTAAGATGAATTTTGAGAAAATCCGTATAAGCCTTGCTTCTCCCGATACCATCAAAAAATGGTCGTACGGCGAAGTCAAGAAACCGGAAACCATAAACTACCGAACTCTCAAGCCTGAAAAAGACGGTCTCTTCTGCGAAAAAATCTTCGGCCCCGTCAAAGACTGGGAATGCCACTGCGGCAAATACAAGAGAATCCGCTTCAAAAACATCAAATGCGAAGCCTGCGGCGTAGAAGTGACGCAGACTAAAGTGCGCCGCGAACGCATGGGCCACATCGTGCTTGCAGCCCCCGTCAGCCATATCTGGTACTTCAAGGGCACGCCGAGCCGCATGAGCTATCTCCTCGGCATTTCCGTAAAGGAACTCGAAAGAGTACTCTATTACGGCGACTACATGGTCACCAAGGTTGATGAAGAAGCCCGTGATGCACTCGTCAAACGCATCGACGAAGAGCGCATCGACATCAAGCGCCTCATGCCGACTTTCGAGGAAAATGTCCCTAAAGCCGAATGGGAAGAAATCGACGGCCACAAGTCCCCGATTATCACTAACATCAAAGTGTGCGATCAGGACCTTTCCAAGAGTGACCGCGAAGAGATTCAGGTCAACGTCAAAAAACTCCAGAGCAGATTCGCCGAAGACAGCGGCGTGACGCTCAAGATCGAAAAAGGCCACGGCGGCGTCGCATCTATTCGCATCTACAAGGAAATCGCCGGCGAAGTGAAGGTCATAGGCTACATCCCGGCAGTCATCTCGAAATATCTTATCCCTGTCGTCACTGACGAAAATTCCGGCGTCGAGCCCTTTATCGAACGCATCACCAAGGGCTATTTCGACCGTCGCCGCCTCGGTATCCGCCTCGGTATCCGCTTCAAGGACAAGGCGACACGCGACGCCGTCATGCGCAATCTCAACGCAAGGTTCCAGGAATGCGAAGACGTCTATACCGCCATCTATCTCGACGAAGGCATTTCGCAGCTCAAATCCCTCGAAGTGCGCCAGACCATGCAGACCGGCGTGCTCGCCAACATCTATAAATTCGCCGATGGCCGCGTTTTCAAGGCCGAAGACAAGATTTTCGAAGAAGTCTACGAACTCGATTTCTACGTCCCCCGCGACTTCGATCGCATGCGCAATCTCATTCGCTATCTTTCCGAAGCTTTCAATGACACATCCATCATCAATGTTTTCCACGTTGACATGGGCGCAAACGCTGTCAAAACAGTACTCCAGACACTCGAACTCGACAGCCTCGGCAAAGAACTTCGCGAGCAGATCAAGGACTCCAAAAAACAGAAGAGGATGAAGCTCATCAAACGGCTCACAGTCGTCGAAGCCTTCAGAAAATCTAAAAACAAGCCCGAATGGATGATCCTCGATACCATACCGGTGCTGCCCCCCGATCTGCGCCCGATGGTGCAGCTCGAAGGCGGCAGGTTCGCTTCATCCGATCTCAACGACCTCTATCGCAGAGTGATAAACCGCAACAACAGACTCAAAAAACTCATCGAGATCAAGGCGCCCGAAAGCATCATCCGCAACGAAAAACGCATGCTCCAGGAAGCCGTCGACGCACTCATAGACAACGGCCGGCGCGGTCGCGTGTTCACCGGATCGCACAAACGCCCGCTCAAATCTCTCTCTGATCTCCTCAAGGGCAAACAGGGCCGCTTCCGCCAGAACCTCCTCGGAAAACGCGTCGACTACTCAGGCCGCTCTGTCATCGTCGTCGGCCCGCGCCTCAAGCTTCACCAGTGCGGCCTCCCCAAGGAAATGGCGCTCGAACTCTTCAAGCCATTCGTCATGCACGAACTCGTCGCCCGCAATCTCGCTCCCAACATCAAGAGCGCCAAAAAGCTCGTCGACAGCGCCAATCCCGAAGTATGGGGCGTACTCGAAGACATCGTCTCCGAACATCCCGTCCTGCTCAACCGCGCACCCACGCTCCACAGACTCGGCATCCAGGCATTCCTGCC
>CAZQSL010000155.1:0-6949 GCA_964595945.1 uncultured bacterium | reverse complement strand
ATAATCCCCCTTCTCCGCAACATTTGCCCTCAATCCCGGATACTACTAATATATAACAGCCCATCGGGCGGGATTTGGCATGCCGCGCGCATCACCAATTCCCCCGCCACTGGCCGCCACTCCTTCCGGAAAGGGATCGTGGAGACATCCGGCGCCACTCTCACGGACTCCACGGCATCACCATTCATACAATGGCCGCCTCACGCTCTGTCGCCACACTGCTTGCCGCCGTCCTCACCGCCGTGCTGCTGTATGCCTGCGCGCCCTTCCGCGCCTCGGCTGCCAACCCCGCCGCCACTGACGAGCTCATCATCCGCTCTCTCGACCAGGTCAGCTACAACCTCGAAAATGGCGAACTCAAAATCCCCGGCAAAGTCCACATCGCACTCGGAAAACTCCTCGCCGATGGCACAAACCTCTATTACAACAACGAAAAAATGTTCGCCACCCTCGACGGCTCGCCAGCTGTAGACGCCACTTTCGACACCAGCTCCACCCTCACCGCCGGACACCTCTCCATCGACTTCGGCAAGGAAATCCTCAAAGGCAGCAAAGACTGCAAAGTCACACGCACAGCCAAAAACTCACACCTCACCATCACCGCACCAGCCATATCGGTCGACATGGCCGCCACCATGATCACAAGCGACTCCGCCACCGCCATATACAAATCGACTCCTCCCGCCGGCGAAAAGAAATCCGGCGAAATTAAACCCCTTCCCCTCAATACCAGCAATATCACCATCGCCTCAGGCCGATTCACCTACAACTACGACACCGGCGACATCACCGCCGACGGCCCCATCACGATCACTCTCACCGACGGCACGATCACAGCAGGCGCCATCACCGGCAACCTCGAATCAAAAAAACTCACCGCCACTGCCCCCATCACCGGCGACTCCGCAGGCACCCGCTGGAAAGCCGACCGGGTAGAGCTCGACTACGCCGCTCAGGAATTCACCGCCACTGGCAACCTCGAAGTCTCACAGCCTGAAAAAAATGTCCACTTCACCGCCAAAAAGCTCTGGATGCGCTACAGCCCCGGCCAGCGCGACATGAAAGTCGAAGGCGGCGTCAACGCCACCATGAAAATCAAAAAGAAAACCACCACACCGGAGGGCGCCGCCAGATGACCAACCCCGAAACCCTCTCTCTCGAAGGCCGCAACCTCGGCAAACGATACCGCCGCCGCACCGTCGTCAAGGATGTATCCGTACTCGTACACCCAGGCGAAATCGTCGGCCTCCTCGGCCCAAACGGCGCCGGCAAGACCACTACCTTCTACATGCTCACCGGCCTCGTACCACCCAACGCCGGCCGCATCTTCCTCAACGACTCCGACGTCACTCGCCTGCCCATGTACAAACGCGCCCGCAAAGGCGTCGGCTACCTCCCGCAGGAACCGTCCATATTCCGCAAACTCACCGTCGAAGAAAACCTCTACATGGTACTCGAACACCAGCATATCCCACGCAAAAAACAAAAAGAAACCATCAACCGCCTCCTCTCGGAATTCGGCATCGAACGCCTCCGCCGCTCACGCGGCTACATGCTCTCGGGCGGCGAACGCCGGCGCGTCGAAATCGCCCGCGCCCTCGCCACAAACCCCACTTTCCTCCTCCTCGACGAACCCTTCACCGGCATCGACCCCATCAGCGTACAGGAACTCCAGGGCCTCATGCGCGGCCTCAAGGACAAAGGCATCGGCATCCTCATCACTGACCACAACGTACGCGAAACCCTCGAAATCACCGACCGCGCCTACATCATGTACGACGGCGCTGTCCTCATGGCTGGCAACGCCACCGAAATCCTCAACGACCAGAAAGCTAAAAAATACTACCTCGGCGACCGATTCTCCATGGACATCAACCTCGAACAGGACACCACACAGCCCAACTCATGAAACTTATCGACAAATACATACTCAAAGAACTCCTCCCGATGTTCCTCTTCGGCATCATCGCCTTCACCGCGCTCATCCTCGGCGTCGGCGCCCTCTATCAGATGATACGCATGGCCATCGACTACAACGCATCATTCCTCATCGTCGCACAGATATTCGTCCTCAAACTCCCCGAATTCATCTCCTACACACTACCCATGTCCACACTCTTCTCCGCCATCCTCGCCTTCAACCGATTCTCCAACGACCTCGAAATCACCGCCCTGCGCTCCGCCGGCATCAGCTTCATCAGACTACTCCTCCCCGTCACACTATTCGGCATCATCGTCGCCACCCTCACCCTCCTGCTCAACGACCGCATCACACCGGCCGCCAACGTACGATTCAACATACTCGTCGAACAACTCAAAAAAACCGCCCTCACCGACATCAAGCAGGAAGGCATCATCATCGACCAGAAAGACGACAGCGGCCACTTCAAAAACATCATCCTCGCCAGCGAAGTCAAAGGCAAAAACCTCCGCAACGTCACCTACATCGAATACAAAAACGGAAAACCCACCCGCGAAACCCACGCCGCCATCGCCCTGTGGGAACCCACCCACTGGGTCTTCCGCGACGGCTACCAGATACTCTACGACAAACGCGGCGAACCCTCCAACATTGTAAAGTTCCCCGAGATGAATATAATATTTAACCAGAAACTCGAAGACAGCACCCGCGAAAAAACACGCGCCGGTGACTACACATACAGAGAACTCCAGGAGCGGATCCGCCTTCTGAAAAAACAGAAAACCACGGATATCACCGCCCTGAGAAAGCTTCAGGTTGACTTTTACAGCAAACTCTCCATCCCCTTCGCCGGCTTCGCTTTCGCACTCGTCGCCGCGCCACTCGGCCTCAAACCCGTCAGAGCAAGCTCCAGCGTGGGCCTCGGCATCAGCGTCATCATCATATTCCTCTACTACTTCGTATCCCAACTGTTCCGCGGACTCGGCCAGTCACTACTCGACCCCGCACTCGCCGCATGGCTGCCCAATACCATCCTCATAGCCACAGCCGCGTGGTTCACCATCAAAGCAAACAAATAATCCTTTCATAACACCCCAGGAGGCTTACCCACATGAAAACCATCGACATCAAAATCAAGGGCAACAACATCAAAGTAACCACCGCCCTCAAAAACTACATCGACGAAAAAATCGGCAAACTCCCCAAATACTACGACCGCATCCAGTCCGCCGAAGTCGAACTCATCGTCCAGGACAACAAAAGCGCCGAAGAAAGCCAAAAAGTCGAAGTCACCCTCTTCGCCAACGGCACATACTTCCGCTGCGAAGAAGCCTCCATCTCCATGTACGCTTCCATCGACATCGTAGCCGAAAAACTCTCACGCCAGCTCCAGCGCTACAAACAGAAAATCCAGCGCGGCCGCGGCGCAACCAAAGCGGACTTCTCCGAAGAAAACGATACTGCCGCCACCACCCCGGAACCCCGCGTCGTCAAAACCAAACGCTTCGCCGTCAAACCCATGAACCCCATCGAAGCCTCCATGCAAATGGAAATGCTCAACCACACATTCTTCGTATTCCTCAACGTCGACTCAGACCAGGTCAACGTCATCTACAAACGCAACGACGGCGACTACGGCCTCATCGAACCCGAAATGGAATAACCACCACCACACACACCCCCCTGCGGCCGGCACCCCGCAACCGGCCGCAGACTAAACCACCCGGACACACACCATGGCTACCACAAGACCACCACAAAACCGCACACCACAAGGCAAATCCCCCTCCCCTCGCACCCCACAAAAAAACACACGCCAGAAAAAACAGAAAAAAGCCTCCTGCCTCACCTACCTCACAGGCTTCGTCATCCTCTCCACCGTGCTCGTCCTCACACTCCTCTTCATCATCGTCTCCACCATCTCAAAATACACCCAACAACTCCCCGACCTGCGCCAGGTAGCAATACCCGACCTCAGCGAAACCACCAAAGTCTACGACTCCAACGGCATCATCATCGCCGAACTCTACATCGAAAACCGCGAATTCGTCCAATACAACGAAATCCCCGACACAGTCAAACTCGCCATCATCGCCACCGAAGACGAACGCTTCTTCCGCCACAAGGGCTTCGACGCCGAGGGTTTCGCACGCGCCATGTTCGTCGCCCTGAAAACCAAAGGCAAAGTCCGGCAGGGCGCCAGCACCATCACACAACAGCTCACGCGCGGCATATTCCTCACACGCGAAAAAACCGTCATCCGCAAAATCAAGGAAATCATCCTCGCTCTCGCTCTCGAAAAAAAATACTCCAAAGAAGAAATCTTCACCTACTACCTCAACAATAACTACTGGGGCGCCGGCGCACACGGCATCAAAACAGCATCCAAAATCTACTTCGGCAAAAACCTCAAAGACATCGAACTCCACGAAGCCGCACTCCTCGCCGCCATCCTCAAATCCACCACCTACTACAACCCATACTTCTACCCCGATAAAGCGCTCTCCCGCCGCAACTACGTCGTCCTCGCTAAAATGCGCGACCTCAAATTCATCTCCGAAGGCGAATACCAAAACGCCATCCGCCAACCCATCAAAATCGAAAAACGCACCGGCCCGGGCTACGAAAACTACAAAGCCCCCTACTTCGTCACATACCTCCTCGACTACATGCAGGACAAGGACCGCTTCGAATTCCCCATCGAATCCTCAGCCCTCTACACCAAAGGCTACCAGATACACACCACCATCGACCTCTCCCTCAACCAATACGCCGAAGACGCTGTCAAATACGGCATCGAACTCGCCAAACAGCGAAACACCACCATCACACAAGGCGCACTCGTCGCCATCGAACCCCAAACAGGCCGCATACTCTCCATGGTCGGCGGCGTCGACTACAAAACCTCAAAATTCAACCGCGCCTGGCAAGCCCTGCGACAACCCGGCTCATCCTTCAAACCCTTCATCTACATCACAGCCCTCAAACAGGGCATGTCCATGAGCAACACCATCCACGACGGCCGCGTCTGCTACGGCCACGGCCCCCAGACATACTGCCCCAACAATTTCGACAACAAATTCCGCGGCACCATGACATTCCGCTCCGCCCTCATACGCTCCCAAAACGTCCCCGCCGTCAAAATCGCAAAAATGGTCGGCATCTCCAACGTCATCCAAACCGTCCGCGACATGGGCATCTCCACCCCCCTCAGCCCCAACCTCTCTCTCGCTCTCGGCTCCGGCGAAGTCACCGTCATCGACATGGCCACCGCTTACGCCATCATCGCCAACGGCGGCCGCCTCGTCAAACCTGTCGCAGTCGACCGCATCGAAGACTCCCGCGGCGTCATCCTCTACCGCCACAAAACCAATCTCCTCGCACAACCTGTCGTCCTCGACCCCACCATCGTCGAACAAATCATCCCCGCGCTCCAGGCCGTCATCCAGCACGGCACCGGCATCAAGGCCAACATCGGACGCCCCGCCGGCGGCAAAACCGGCACCACAAGCGACTTCCGCGACACATGGTTCTGCGGCTTCACCCCTCAAATCGCCACCGCCGTATGGTTCGGCAACGACAACAACCTCCCTCTACGCGCGCTCATCGACGGCAAACCCCGCGGCAAAGGCATAACAGGCGGCACCATCCCAGCCCCAGCCTGGGCATACTACATGTCCCGCGCACTCGACGGCAAAGAAACCCTCGGCTTCGACTTCAAACCCATCCCCGGCTACAAATCCGCCACCGCCACCGCCCTTCCCGCTGAAAACTTCGACGAATCCTCCCCACAACCCTCCACCCGAAAACCCGCTACCCCCCACACCACCGACCATCTCGAAAACTCCAGACCCTACAACTACATCGAACCCGAAACCACCGACTTCTCAAAAAAAACCCGCACCCCCCCACGCCGCCAGCGCGAAGAAGAAGACCTAAGATTCCTCAACCAGGACAACACCGGCCCCATCAGCGACGACAACCTCTTCTGACCGCCACACGCCAACTTTCTTCGCCAACCATGCAAAGACATACCGCCAATACAGGATTCTATTAATAATACAACGCCCGCCACCCGGCCTCATCTCCATCTCCACCGGGTTGAAAAATAAAAGAAAATGTAAGAGAATAAACGACAGACACTGGAAAGGCACCGCGCGGCGCCAAAACAGGCACGCTGAAAAAACCGCCAAAACCCTTTTTTTAGCAAAGATTGCGCGCAGGGGTGCTTTTGTAATATTATAGGAGCCGGCGATATTTACGATACGCGGCCTTTTGCCGCGCGCACACCAACAAAAACAGAGGATCGAGACTTGGCAATATTCAACTTCAACAACTCGCAACAACCCCGCATCGGCCTCGACATAGGATCGAGATACATCAAACTCGTCCAGCTCGCCCCCTCATCCAACGGCATCCAGCTTGTCAACCTCGGCATCTGCGCCACACCCATCGGCTCAGTCACCGAAGGCTCCATCAACAACGCCGAAGCCATCGGCGAAGCCATCTGGCAACTCATGAAATACTATGATATAAAAGAAAAACGCGTCATCTGCTCACTCCCCGGCCGATCCGTCGTCATCCGACAAGTCTCACTCCCCACCGGCCTCAACGACAAGGACATCAAAAGCACCACCATCAACGAAGTCGAACGATTCCTCCCCTTCCCCCCGGACGAAATGGAATACGACTACAACGTCCTCGGCGAAACCACCATCAACGACGTCAAACAAACCTCCGTACTCTTCATCGCCGCACACAGGGAAGTCGTCCAGAAACGCGTCGAAGCGGCACGCCTCGCCGGCCTCGAGTCCATCGAAATCGACGTCGACCCCCTCGTCATCCTGCGCTCCATCGTCGAATCCTCCATGTACAACGACCAGGACACCTTCACACAAACCATACTCATCATCGACATCGGCGCCGCCTCCACCAACGTATCCATACTCAGAGCCGGCCAACTGCGATTCACACGCGTCTTCTCCATCGGCGGCGACGCTCTCACCCACGCCATCGAATCCGGCATGG
>CAZQSL010000154.1:0-6983 GCA_964595945.1 uncultured bacterium | reverse complement strand
TCCAGTTGTATCGTTGCCAGCACGTGCGATATTTATGCCTGTCTGTTGATAATGCCCCTGACTGTGGGTTCGCTGTTATTGGTCGACCCGGATTTGCCGTAGATGCTGTCGGAGACCGGGTCGGTGCCGAGCAGGTTAATGTGGAAATTGGCGTAGTCGATGGAAATCTGGACAAGCTCCGCGACTGCGCGATTGGTGTGGACGACACTTTTGAGACTCTCGATGAGTTTCATCGCGGCTTCTTCGATCGACTGCATCTGATCTTCGGGAGCGGCGGCGAGCACATCGCTCAGCGAGGGAAGTTCCTGCGCGCCGGGGAAGCACGCGAGTACTGTATCGCGCCGCTGCTGTTCGAGAAATTCGAGTCTGTTAGCCGCCTCTTCCTCTTCCTTGATGCAGCTTTGCAGCGTTTTTGTTTCGCCCTTGACGAGGAGTGCTTCCTTCTTTTTCATAAGGAGATGAAAACTCGCGTATTCATCTGCCATCGTCGTGAGTATGTCTCTGAGTGCGATCCATGATTCTGAGGATACGGACATTTATTCATTCCTCTCTGCGGGAGCGGCTATGTGCCGAATTCCCGGTCTTTTGCTTCTTTTAGAAAATATGACAGCGCGTCGAAGGCGCTGGGAAAGCGTTCCGGCCAGTCGGGTTTTCTGAAATCAGGACTGCTTTCGAGCATATCCACAATGAAATCCACCCGTTTGCTGTATGAATGCTCCGCAAGCACGCGTTTACGGGCTTTTTTCGCCTTGTCGAGCCTCTCGTCCTCGTGGTCGAGATAATAGCGCACGGCTCCGACGAGTTCTTCCGGCGATTGATATGTCACGACTTCGTTTTCGGCATCGAACAGTGATTCGAAATCCGATTTGTAGTCCGAAACGAGAAACCCGCCGCTCGCCATGCAGTCGAATACCCTCATGTTGAGACTGCCTATGCCCTGGTCGACGGTGATGTTGACATTCACCTTCGAATAGTTGTAGACCTTTGCAAGCTCGTCATCATTGTCGGCGATGCCGCGGAAGCATGCCGTGAGGCGTTTGTCGACCGCCTTTTCCCACTCGTAGCCCCAGAGTACGAGATTAAAGCCAGCGTCAAGGAGTTTCGAGAGGATTATCTCCCGTTTGAGCGTACGCGATCCGACGAATGACACATCGGCTCCGAATCTCCTGGCATCGGCCTCGTCGTAAGGGAAGCGCTTGAATCGCAGCACGTTGCTCGCGATCGGCATGAAATGCACTTTTTCCAGCCCGAGCTTCCGCAGATCGGAGGCATAGTGGCGATCCCACACGACCTGATAGTTGAGCTTCGGATCATAGACCCTGTAATAATTGTCGAAGACGTCTTTTGATGTGGGACTGTCGTACCACACGGAAACCGACGGGATGCCGAGGCGATTGAACAGCGGCACGGGCTGCGATCCGACATAGTAGCAGGGCTGATAGTTGTTGGCGCCATAAGCGATGACAACATCGGGACGGACCGAGTCGACGATCGAACATACTTCGATGGTCATGCGTTCGCTGCTGACATCCCGGGGAAGGTCTACGAGCGATGCCCCGTCGAACGTGACGGCCTTGTGATTTTTGATTTCAAAGTACCTGTGCAGATCGTCCATGACGTAAGGGGCTGCACGTCCCTTGTATTTGACGAAAAGTACATTCATTCTTTCGCCGGCTCCGCATCTTCGGCGTTCATCGCTGCGACAGTGGGAGTGCTGTTGACCGTCGACGGGAGCAGTGTGCGCGACAACTGGTCATAGATCATCTTTGCGATACCGATGCCGCCCACTGACTCTTTAGCCATATTGCGACCCATTTCCTCGTCGAGCATGTCGGTGAAAACTTCCTCGGCGCGCCCGCCATCCATGAGGCCGGTCTTGGGAATAGTCTTTCGCATTTCCTTCATCAGCATATAGATGAAGTACGATTCGAATTCCTTCGCCGCATTCATGATCTGCTTTTCTTCGGTCGTCATTGCAGTGCCGGAGGCAAGCCTTTCGAACTGTCGCTCAGCCGTCGCGCCTCTGGACGTTTCGACCGACTGAAATGCACCGAGTTTATCGAATCCCGATATCATCATGTATACGTTTCCCTGTACCAGTATTTGACGCTATATACGCCGTTATTTATCACGCCGTACAAAAAAAAATTACATTGTTATGATTTCGGCCTGGAGCGCGCCGGCGGTCTTGAGTGCCTGAAGGATCGCTATGATGTCGCTGGCCGTCACGCCGAGTTCGTTGAGCGCCTTGACGACATCTTCCGAAGTAATGCGCGAAAATGAGACCTGTTTTTCCTCAGTCGTCACCTGTGTATCCGTGAACTGCTGTGGAGTCGAGGGGATGAGACCGCCGCTGCCGCCCGCAATCACTCTCTCGGGCTTGATGGTGACCGTAAGCGAACCATGCGCGATCGCCGCCGGGGATACCGGCACGTTGCCGCCCATCACGATCGTGCCTGTCTTTTCATTGATGACTATTTTCGATACGAGGTCCTGCTTTTCTATCGTGATATTTTCGACATCGGAGATGAACGGTACTATGTCTTTCTGGAATTTGTCCGCCGGGGTGATGACGATCATCGACGCGTCGTTGGCTCGCGCCGTGCCTTCGCCGAATCTCGAATTGATGGCTTTGACCGCGTCGGTCGCGGTGGTGAAATCAGGCGCGTTGAGGATAAGCTTGACCTTGCCGCCGGCCATAAATTCGGTGGGAACTATTTTTTCGACCGAAGCGCCGCTTGGGATGCGTGCGACCGTGGGATGTCCCTTCTTCTTGTTGCCGCCCCCGCCGGAAGCGCTGAATCCGCCGACTGAAACGGGGCCCTGGGCGACTGCGTAGACATTGCCGTCCGCGCCCTTGAGCGGGGTCATGACAAGTACGCCGCCCTGCAGGCTTTCGGCATCGCCGATCGACGATACGGTCACGTCGAGCAGATCACCTTCGTTGACAAATGGCGGCAGGTCGGCAGTCACGAGTACGACGGCGAGATTGTCGGTGTTGATTTCGTCGATCTTCATCGTGAGGCCAAGCCGGTTCATCATGTTGGCCATGGCTGACTTGGTCATGGTTACGCCATCGCCTGTGCCCGCGAGTCCCACGACGAGTCCATAGCCTAAGAGCTGATTGGAGCGCACCCCCTCGAAATGGGCGATGTCCTTGAGCCGTACTGCCGCTGCGGCGCTTGTTGCGATTATCGTAATCATCAGCGCGGTCGTTACCGCGATCATTGTCTTTTTCATCATGTCTCCACCGGGGGATAAGCCTGCGGCATCAGAAGAGGATGTCGAAGAGCTTGTTGAGTATTCCCTGTTTTTGTCTTGAGGCGGTCGCGCCCTTACCGCGGTAGTTGATGTTGAGATTGGCGATTTTTGTCGATGCCACAACATTATCTCTCGTGATATCTTCGGGTCTGACCGTGCCACTGAGGATCACGTACTGGGTTTCGTTGTTGACGACCTGGGATTTTTTCGCCTCGATGACAAGGTTGCCATTCGGCATCACCTCTACCACCTCGGCGGTGACGGTTGTCGTGAGCGAACCGCTTGACGATGTGCTGCCGTTACCTTTGTATTCGTCGCTCGATTCGATGCCGAAGGCTTCGATGAATTGTCCGATGACGCCGGTGCCCGCAGTGCTTTCCATTTTTTCTTCCTGCTTGAGCGTGGTGGACGCCTTTTGTGTGGCTGTGGTCGAGTCGGACACGTTGATTGTGATGATGTCACCGACAAAAGCTGCTTTGTGGTCGTTGACAAGGTTACCGGAACCATCGTTCCAGAGCGAAGCTCCGAACGCTGGCAATGCCATTAGGGACATTGCCGCCACGAGTGCCAAGTTTTTGATTTTTTTCACTGTCATCATCCCCTGTATGTTCTGTCAGAGCGGCTGTGCCGGCTGAACGGGATTTGCATCCGTGCATGCGTTGTGCGCCCGGTACACCCGGGGTTATTTCATTATGATTTCAACTGATTCGCTATCTGTCACCACGGCATTGATGATCTTTTTCGTATCCGTGTTTATGACCCTTATGATTTCTCCGATATAGCCTTTTTCTATTGCCTTGCCTTTTGAGACTATTTCGATGCCGGGTCGTTTTACGACAATTTTGACGAGCTGGCCCGATGTGATGTCGGGCACGTTGGTCAGTGATGATTTCGTAATCACGTCATTTTGCGAAAGCCGGCGATAGACAGTTTTGCCTATCACATCGTCGACTGTTCGCAAGGTACCCGGCCTTACTCGTGAAACGTCACGTTTGGCGGTGGTGACATCAGCCTCGCTGATAGTGATGCCTGGGTCGAGCGTGCGGGTGGCGGTGACGACATCCATACTTGCCCTGATGTAGCCCGAAAGGCTGATGATGCGCACCTGCTCGCCATCGAGCATGACTCTGGCTTTGAGACTCTGGACAGAAACGGTATCGGATTTGATGTCCAGATCGTAAATGAGTTTTACATCGCCAGTAGGGAGGACGATGTCCTGTGGCGTTCTTTCGCTGTCGATCTGCAAATCGGATATGCCGATGGCGGCGAATCTGTCGCGCAGATATGCGGTGGAGCCGTCGATGATTTCGCGGCCCGTGACGATGCGCGCGCCCCTTGTGATGACGATTTCCGCAGGGGTGTTCACGATGAATTCGTCAGGATCGACACCTGAGTTGTAAAGGTACCCCTTGATCTGACGCTGATTGAGCGTAAGAGATTTTCCCGGAGGCGGCGCGAGGCAGAATTTTGCGGATTCGGCCTGCATTTTACGTTCATCGCTCACACCCGCGACTGTGGCGACCTGGCCGAGGATGACATATTCCGCGCCGACTTCGGTGTTTTGGCGGAAGGTTATGACAGGCTTCGAGTACGCCTCCGGCAGTCCGGCGGCGGCGATGCTGACTGCCGCCGCTGTAGCTGCGAGGAATAGTACGATGAGTGATGCGGTAATCCTGTGTTTCATGCCTGCCTTTTCGCTCCGGAGCCACCGGAGCCCCCGTGACCGCCCGTGTGGGTTTCGCGGGACTTCCCATAAGGTAAGAGCCATTTGGTGCCGCCCCGTCCGGAGTACCCGGTCCGGGGTTATTTCATTGTCAGATCATCAGCGTTTGAGATTGTTGGCTGTGCCAAGCATGTCGTCTGATGTCTGGATTGCTTTGGAGTTGACTTCGTATGCGCGCTGCGCGATGATGAGGTTGACCATTTCCTCGACGACTTTGACGTTAGACTGTTCGAGGAAATTCTGCTGTATGGAGCCGAAGCCTTCCTGGGTAGGCTGGCCTTCGACTGGCGCGCCAGATGCGGCCGACTGGGAGTAGAGGTTGTTGCCGAGGCGCATAAGGCCGGCGGGGTTGATAAATCTGACAAGCGTGACCTGGCCAATTTCCTGCGGATCGGTCTGGCCGGGCAATTCGACTGTCACGTTGCCGTCTTCGGTGATCGTGATGCTTTTTATGCCTTCGGGCACTGTGATGGGAGGTTCGAGATAGTAGCCGTTGGATGTGACGACCGAGCCGTCCTTGTCGATTTTGAACGAGCCGTCTCGTGTGTAGGCGGTTTCGCCGTTGGGGAGTTTTACCTGGAAAAAGCCTTCGCCTTCGATGGCCATGTCGTAGTCGCTGTCGCTGGCTACGAGGTTGCCGTTGTAGAACATTTTGGTTTCGGCGACCGGGCGTGCCCCGAGACCGACCTGGATCGGTACCGGGATCGATGCGCCCTGAGTGATCGGCGTGCCGGCTTCGCGGATTGTCTGATAGAATAGGTCCTGAAATTCGATGCGGGATTTTTTGAATCCCGTGGTGTTAACGTTTGCGAGATTGTTGGAGATGTTGTCAGTGTTGAGCTGCTGGCATAGCATGCCGCTCGCAGCCGTGAAAAGCGATCGCATCATGGTTGTACTTTCCTCCTGTATGAGGGAAGCAGACTGTATCGAAAAGGTTGTCTTATCAGGAGAAAAGAGTGTGTGGCGGGATTATCGTGGTGTCTCGACATATCGGTCGAAACATAATCCTGCCGGGATTGGCCGCGTCAGTCATTCGGCGGCCGGTCAGCTTCCGCGTAGCGGTCCGGCTGAGTGATTCTCCTGTAAGGTTTCAGTCTACTAACCCTTTAGACTGGTCTATCGTCTATCAAGTAGTATTTTCCGGCTATTTTATATTTATTATCTGCCGGCGATTTCTGTCGCTGCCTTGCTCAGCAGCGAGTCTTTAGTCTGTATGAGCTTCGAGTTGGCCTCATAGATTCTCATTACGCTGATCATGTCGCGCAGTTGGCTGACAGCATTGACGTTGGAGCCTTCGAGCGCTCCCTGTCTGATCAGATAGCCATCTGTCACACGTGTTGGCTGTGTATGCTGGGCGGGCACCGAAAACAGGTTTTCTCCCTCTTTTTTGATCGTCCTGTAGTCATCGACATTTACGATCATGAGTCTGTCCACCAGTTCATCAGCGTTGTTGCCGGAATACACCGTACCCTTGTCATCGACTACAAATGTGGAGCCATCCACTTTGACCGGCCCTTTTTCGCCGAGTACGCGATAGCCGTCTTTCGTGACAAGTTCCTGATTGGCATTGAGCGTGAAGTTGCCTGCTCTTGTCATGCGCGTGCCGTAAGGGGTTTCGACGAGGAAAAAACCGTTTCCGTCGATCGCGAGATCATACTTTTCGTTGGTTACCCTGAGATCGCCTTCAGAAAAATCTGTAGCGATTTCATCCGTGACAGCTCCCATCGTGCTGAGTCCCACCATCGGGCGCAGGTCCATGTTGCCTTCGACTCCTGACACTTTCAGATATGTGTCGTTGAGCCGGTGAACCAGCATCTGCGGGAACGACTTAACCGCTCCGGCATTCGCCTTGTAGCCCACGGTATTAACATTCGCGAGGTTGTTCGCGACATAATCCATGCGGGCTTCCTGCACGAGCATTCCGCTTGTTACTGCAAATAGACCCCTGTCCAATCCTTCACCTCCTTCCCTTTCCTAAATTATCGTAGGCACAAACATC
>CAZQSL010000153.1:0-7020 GCA_964595945.1 uncultured bacterium | reverse complement strand
GGGCGAGCATGCCGCGGAGGCGGCGGACGCCTTTTTTCTGGAGGCGGGAGTATTCCGTGAACGGTTACGGAAAATGAAACGAGGAAGGATTTCGCTACAAGCCCTGAAACACAAGCCCGGACAAAAGGATGGTGACACGTCCGCAAAGCAGGCCGAGGATTATGCCGGCAGCGACATCGCTCGGAAAATGTACTCCATTGTATACACGCGAAAATGAGCCGAGCAGCCCAATGATATAAAACAGCGCGGCCAGCCGCGGATAGGCGCTCGCAAGCACGATCGCGGCAGCCATGTACCCCGAGGAGTGACCCGAAGGAAAAGACGGACGCCGGTACAGCCTGTGATATGGCACTTTGGGGATAACAGCAAGCACCTGAAATGGCCGTTTGCGTTTCCAGACAGATTTAAACGCGACTTCGGCCACGACACCCGCAAGCAGCGACGAAACAAGGAACTGCGCGGCGATGACTCTCGTGTTTCCGTTACCGAATACCAGCATGGCCGTGCCGGCTGCGATGTGGATAAAACCCTTGTTGACAAGTAGAGACAACACCGGCATGAGTATCTCGAATACGGGATTGACCGTGCGGGTGAAGAGCCAGAGGAACAGCCGGTGATCGGCCTGTTCGATACGAAGCAGCGGAGAACTGTTATTTCCGGCATCAGACATGCTACAATATCTAACGCACTATGTTATTTATTGCAACAGCGGCATGGAAATAATCCCGGATTCTGCAATGAAATTTGGGATAATACGAGGCGGAACCGTGTGAATCGCGAGCGGCTTTCTGCCGGCAAGGTAGATGGATGAATCAGGGAATGATGTTGATGGTATTCGCATTCGCGGTGATGCCGGTATGCCTCGGGATTATGTGGCTGCTGCCGGCCGCGAAGGCGGCAGTGATAAAAAATGTGTGGGAAAACCGCCCATACATACTCGGCGTGGTGTTTGTGGCTGTCGTGTTCGGCGCATTCGGATGCCTGCTCGAAATGACAAATCCACAGGGTGCGTTCGGGATACTTAAACCGGTGCTCCTTCTGTTTCCGGCCGGATATGCAGCTTACCGCAGCAGGGAAAACCCCGGTGACATGGGACTGCGATTCGGCGATCCGCTGCAACTTGTCATATTTATGCTCCCGTTTGCCGGCGTCGCGCTGCTGCCGGGACATTTCGACAATATCGATGTACTGCTTAGTATGGTATCGCCAGTCGCCATTGTTGCGGTTTTTTGCGACGAAATCGTGTTCAGAGGCTACCTCCAGCCACGCCTCGAAGGGCTTTTCGGCAAAGGCAAGGGCCTGATCGTCGTTTCCCTGACATATTCGATGGCGCATTTGACGCTACATGGAGCGGGTACAGACTTCACGACAGGCATCATTGTCAGCGGAGTGACTTTTCTGCTCAACTTCGTCTTCTGGGGCGTGACTGCCGGACTCATCTACCGGCGTACAGGCAATGTCTATGGCATTGCGGTTTTTCATATCTTCTGGGATATGGCGCTATCGGCTTCAAGAGCAATGATCTGACCAGCAAAACATCTGTCCATCAATGGTATTTGAGAAATGTCTCGAAAAAACCGGATTCTGCAATGAAATTTGGGATTCATTGGGAGGGCGGTGCGGTGGAACCAATTATACATGCCATTTCGGGCAGATTACCGATGAGTGATGGCACCTTTACGACAGACAAAGCAAGCCATTGATTTGACTGTTTTCAGAGTAATGTCCTCATAAAGGTCAGCGAGTCGGATACGCAGTGTTTCCGCAGTCTCGAAGGGCGGAGTGAAAAATCCCTTTGGCACATATAAACGGCTGATCAGCCAGTCGCTGCACCTGATTTCACCATGTATGTAGAAACATCCGCAAAAGATGCCTCCGGGCCTCAGTACCCGGAAAGTTTCGCTGTATGCAGCATCCTTGTCCGGGAAAGCATGAAAGCCGTTAAGCGACAAAACGATGTCGAAGCTTTTATCATCGAACGGAAGCGCTCCAACATCTCCCTGCATAAAACGCACGTGAGACAGCCCGGCATTGGCGGCGCGCTTTTGCGCAGTCAACATCATATCCGTCGAATAATCGAGACAGGTCACGTCCGCTGTTTTCAGTTTGCGGTAAACCGGCATGGTGAGTACGCCTGTGCCCACTGGCACCTCCAGCAGCTTGCCAGAAAAATCTTCCGGGACGCCAGCCAGTGCAGTCTGGAGATAACGCTCATTTTCCGTCTTGTCCATGTCCCACACCAGTTTGCTGATAGCTTTTCCCAGAGGAGTAGAGCATGTTATCATACCGTCATAAGCGGTTGCCTCCCGCCCCAGCGACCGGTATGCCTCTTTGATTTCTTCGTGTGCCATATTGAGTAGACTCCTCTGTACAATCTGAAAACCCTGGCATGCACTATCTCAAACCTTCCTGGCCGCAAGGCAGCACAAAGGCCGTATACTGCCACCCAGCATTACTTGCTCCAGTACTGAAAAACCCCAGGATGACACGTATTCCGCAAATCCCTTTTCATCCCATTTGTGAAAGACATGAAACCCCGTACACTCCATCATGCGCGCGCTGATGTGCAGCCGTACATCCGTCCCCCAGATAAATGTTGGAGCGAAAAAACAACCGCCAGTTTTCACCACGCGTCTTATCTCCGACATGGCTTTGTCCGGCTCCGGCATTATGTGAAGAGCATTTGCGATCAAGACGGCATCATAAGACTCCGCGTCATAGGGCAGCGCTGTAGCATCGCAAACCGCAAATCTCAGGCTTTGCGGCAACAGCCGTTTCCGTGCTTCTGCCACCATCCTATCCGAGAAATCCGTAGCGTCCCACTGACCAGTATCACCAGCAAGCCGGAACGAGAATTGGCCGCTTCCGCAGGCAAGCTCCAACACTTTCATTTCCTGCGTTAAATAAGGCCGTATCCGTGTGCATATATTATCGTAAAGCGGTCCCGAGCTCTTCATAGACGGCCCGTATAGTTTCGCCATCCGCTGCCAGAAGCGCTTGTTTGTCATATCTTTCATCTCTACTCATTTCCCGTTGTGGGGCCACTTCATATCAGATGCCAGCAACATACCCCATATCCGCTCGTATTGTCGACAGCCAATAGCGATTCGCGTTCATATAAATAACCTGCATGGTGCGGAGCCCCTGCCCAACATTTGAAAAAGCCTATTATTTCTGTCGTTTTTCGAAATATCAAATCCAATGTGATCTTTGTCGCTTATACCTATCGGTTTGTAACCCGCTATAACATATCGAGAAACAAAAGGCCTGCAAGCTTGGGCTGAAGGCTCCGCAGCCACTATTGAATTAGATTCGACTAATTATAACAGATTAGGCTAATTACGTCAATCGACATGTAAATATCTTATATAGCCTCGATCATCCAGAAAAAAACAGGAGTATTCGACAAGGAAATTTAAGATAATAATGGTTTCCGGCCAATACATATCCTGTGGAGTATTGACAAATGTCCCATCTGTTTCTATCATTACTGAGTTATTTGGGGACTTAGCTCAACTGGGAGAGCGCCGCCCTTGCACGGCGGAGGTTGAGGGTTCGAGCCCCTTAGTCTCCATCACCAAAAAGCGCAGGAAACACCGCATAAATGCCCCTTTCGGGGCATTTTGCGTTTTATGGGCTTTCGAGAAGTCATCCAAGTTGGCCAGCACTCTCGTCGATACAAGGGTGGTTACGATTCGGACAATGGTAAATAAAGGAGCCGCTTCAGGCGGCTCCTTTTATCGGGTTGCTGATGTTTTAAGGGCAAAATCTCCAGTAGTTCCCAGTTGGCGGTTTCTGCTTTGACAATGCCAGTACCTTGTTTTGTACGTTTGCTCAAGACCTTTTATCCCATATTGCCTGACTGCATGCTTGGTCCTGCTGCACATGGCTTGTATTGAGACTTGGCGAAATTCGAGAACAGGTTGCGGTTATTCTGTATCAAAACTCGAATTCAAAGCCGGTATACAGTGTTCTTCCATAGATCGGAGCCCAGAGATATGCCGCATCTTCGGTGTCTCGTCTTTCCTGGATATAGTCGAAAAGATTTTCAACGCCGATGTAGTATTTTGTGGTTTTGTTCATCTTTTTCGACAGTCTGATGTCGGTAATCATATATGCATCTGTCCGCTCGATTGCGGAAATGCCGGCGGTGTCATTTGTATGTTCAATATACATTTTGCCGTAGTAGCGAGTGTCCCAGACAAAACGCCAGCCTGATCGTTTTTCGTCATCATAATTATAGCTGAAAGAGGCCTGATGTTTTGGCGAACGCATAATGTTATCGCTCAAGGGATCCGCTGGATTCTGAAGATCACTGAATTCTGCAATGGTGTAAATGTAATCGAACTGAAGTCTGTTGTTCATGGAGATATCTGCGCCTACTGATACTTCGAAACCTGTCGTGGAAGCCTTGCCTCCATTTTCCCACCCAAAATCGTAGCCTGTCGCTGCCGCACCAAAGCCTGAGAGATCATCAGTCATTTTGATTTTGTCATCGATGGTGATGTGAAACAGAGTCAGTCCATAGTTCAGAGGTGATTCGTGGTCGTAGGAAAGCGTGTAGATAGTGGATTTCTCGGGTTCCAGCGTGCCAGGTTTGTAAATCCTCGGGGCCGAGGCGCAGAGATGGAATTCTTCTGCAAATGTGGAGGGGACCATATATCCCTTGCCGATGGAGAAACGGTAAGTGTCAAGCATGTTGGGTGCGTATCTCAGAGCGATTCTCGGATTGACAATTGATTCATCATAGTCTCCCACAGCTCCTGCCAGCATATCGCTGGAGTCATGTTTGTCATATCTCATACCGAGTACAAGTTCCCATTGGTCGCTCAGCTTAACATCGTCTTGCGCATACAGTGCAAAGTCGTTGATCTCTTTTTTGTTGTAGTGCCTGTTTATGTCTTCTGTGGTCGTTTCACTGTTAAAGGATAATCCGGCGACAACATCGTGCAGCTTGCCGATCATTGTATTGTAGTTCATATCGAAAACGGTTGTTTCTTCGTCGACATAGAAAGGTCTGGGGCGTATTTCGTCGAGCGTAATGTAGCCGTCACCATCTATGTCCAGATCAAGCGCGGCTTCGTATGCGTCATCTCCCGAGGCATAGCCGTTGACATCGAAATATCCGCTGCCTGCCGTGTAAAGGTCAACACCGTTGTTTGCTGCGTCCCAAGAGTTGATGGCTGCGGACGTCAGATTTGTGTTGTCGTCGACAATACCGGACCCGATCGAGTTATCCCAAGCGGCGCCATTGGTTGCGATCCTGTGGTGATTGACACGTGTCAAGTACATGTTGATTACATCATCATTGTCTAACACTTTTCTGTATGTGACTCCGAACTCGTAACGGCTTGTATCGATACGCTCGTTGTCAAGATCAATAGCGTCATCGAAATCGTCAAGATTTCCGCCGCGTCGCATTTCGTCGAGAAAATTCAGGGACAAACCAATACGTTCCCTGGTGCCGAATACATCATAGAAGAACAGCTTGGTGTTAACACCCTTGTTGTCATATTCAACACTGTCTGTCAAACGATCCGATCCCTGATCTTTCCATCCCGACACCAAATCGGAACCACCGGATTCGTCTCGCGCATCGGCAACATTCTTTTGCCCGGTTACAATGTATGAAATGTTGTCTTTTCGCCCGGAGGTCGAAAAACTCAGGCTGTTAGTATTGTCCGTACCAAGCTGTCCCGTGATCCGGCTCTTGTCTTTTGAAGTAGGGTCTTTGAGGATAACGTTGACAATGCCGGCGATTGCGTTACTGCCATAAAGCGCAGAGCCTGCTCCTTTAACGATCTCGATGCGCTCTATGGTCCCGGCCTGTATCTGCTGAAGGCCGTATACGCCTGCCAATCCCGAGTAAATTGGTTGTCCATCGATGAGTATGACTGAGTTGTTGCCGCCCAATCCCATCATGCGAAGTATGGAAAAATTGCAGTTCGAGCACTGTTGTTCTACTCGGATCGAAGGCTCGCCTTCGAGAACGTCATAGAGAGTCAGAGCCCCTTTATCGGCTATCTGTTCTTGGGTTATCACGTCAGTAACAACCGGCGCGTCTTTTATACGTTTTTCTGTTTTCGTTCCAGTGACGACAATGTCGCCGATATCGAGAGCTTCTTCCGCGACCGGTTCCTGTGCAATCGCCTGCATCATGCTAAAGGTCATGCTTCCCAGCATGAATGCCATGATTGCCAGATGCTTTAGTCCGGCATACTTCGATTCCCAGTTTGTTGTTTTCAGTTTCACTCTCCTGAGCCTCCTCAGATTCTTGAATGCGGCTTTTACCTTGATGGGAATTGCCATACAAGGATAACTGCCAGATTGCCGTGAAAGCGGGGCACTTCAAAGCTGCGTACCCCAGCTTCGGGTTAGCCCGTGTATATTTTTATAGCTTGTTGCCAAGCTCTTGTTTTCAATGATTCCCGATCGCCCACCCCAATTATTATTGGGGTTTAATAATATTAATATAACACAATACAATTAGCTGTTTCTAATTTACAAACCGCACTCATCCTTGTCAACCCTTTGGAGAAAATGACAATAGAGTCTCTGCGTTTCGGGAGTTCGTCGAGAATCGTTATCCAGAAGGTGCAGAAGGCCACAGACGTGAGCCTGTGGGTGAATGCAGTTTTTGCTTTGAGTTTTTTATGATTAACTATCACTACTGTCCGGTTAAAAAATCCCATAAACAGAGCTGTTTTTGAGAAGTGTGTTGGTTGCTGATGAGCGAATCAGGCTGGAAGGCCTGTAAAATGGGGGGGTGTTCGAAAAGGGTGAGGCTGAAAATCTGGAGAATTGTGTAGAGGCTGTGGTCAAGGTTCATGCGTTTTTTGATGATGGCGACGAGGGTGTAGACTGATATGGCGATCCAGATTTGTGTCTTCACGGCATTGGGCGATGTGCCGAAGAATGTTTTGATGCGAAGGTGTTGTTTGATCCATTTGAAGAAGAGTTCGACTTGCCAGCGGCGCTTGTAGAGTTGTGCGATTGTGATGGGTGGTTGTGTGAAGTTAT
>CAZQSL010000152.1:0-7162 GCA_964595945.1 uncultured bacterium | reverse complement strand
TGTGCCCGCAAGAAACAGACGTATTGGTGAATTTTTAAAAGAATTGAGACTTGCTGAAGGCCGAGGAACCGGTCTTCCAAAAATATTCAGATCAATGCGAGAAAACGGCTCGCAAGCCCCTTCGTTCGACTTTGATGAGAACAGAACATATTTCAGAGTCAAACTTCCTGCCCACCCGGAATATGTTGCTTTATCAGCACTCAGAGACGCTGCTTATCAAAGAACAATCGGTAATAACGTGGAAGCGTTCGGCATTATTGAAACTGCATGGGATTCAATGAACTCTTCTCCTACATTGACTGCGGAATATTTGAAATTGCTTGGTAAACAAGGAAAACTATCCGAAGCCGATTCTGTTTATTCAACTTACAAAGAAATTTCTGCTGATAAACAAATATCGTTCGTCACAAATGTCTATGTAGATGTTTTAATAACTGCTGGCAATACAACAAAAGCAAAACAAATATTGGCACGTCAACCACAATTTTTACCTGGGAGCGACTCGATTGATTCAGCAATTCTTGCACGAAGACTTGGTGACCAAAAGAAAGCGCATCGGTATTTTGAGCGAGCTGGTGAAGAGATTTTTAACGATGTAAGAGCTTTGCATGAATTTGCTCAGACAAAAATGTCCCTTGAACAAGATTATTGGAGAAACAGGCACGAAGTTAATCGCCGATTGCTGAACGAAGCGAAAGAACTGCTTGAACGTGTCATACAGATGGCAGCCGACAATGTGAGGCATGCATGGGCATGGAGAGATTTGGCTATGGTGAAAAAATGGCTAAAATATCCTGTTAAGGATGTAGCAGCAGCGTATGAAAATGCGATAGAAATTCTTCCAGACGAAAAGAAATTTCAAGATGAGTATAATCTTTACAAAACCAATTTTATGGTGAACTGAATATGGGGATAATCTTTGCTGTTATTTAAGTTGTTGAAGAACATTTCTTATTGAATAAGGTGAAACTAAACACCACACCTGAAATCTGTAACTGGTTTCGACATCAAGTTTATATTGCCTGCCATAGAAGAGTGATTAATAATGAAACTGCTTTTCGAACCGTTTTTGTTATTTCTAAGAGACGCGATAGAAGCGGTGTGTGGCCTGTTTTGCGGTCAGGAAATATGTTGTACGGAATTTACGGTGACGTTTAACGGCAAGGACGATCAGCAGACTTCATTTCAGTATGAGCAAAACAAGCTCTCCATAGGCAACCGACTAAAGCTGCTCAACGACGAGACTCTTTGCAATATGCGCGAGAGGTGCAGCTGAGATAAGGGCTTAGGCCAGAGGACAGTATTGTTAATGCGATTTTACCATAGAGATGGAAAACGGAACCGGAAAAACCTAATTTGAATGAATAAAAGATATGGCTTCACGAAATTCGTCACAGTGGTGCTTTCGGTAGCGATAAAAGTAAGGCATTTAGACAATATCAATTTGGACTGTTGCATGGTCATCACAGATGACTATGAAAACACTGATATCCGATGAACTGTCCGGTGAAAAATGGGAAATCACGAGTCCATCTTATGCGTATAAAGACTTTTTGCTAACACATGGTATCGTGCGAATATAGGACTCAAGCGGACACAAGTGGACAAAACAACATAGGAACCAATGTTACCTGTTATCTCTTCACCACTTTGTGCATTGATCAAAGTAATCGCAAGCGGGGCAGAACTGGCAGGGTTTGGGGTAGAAGTGGTTTTGGGTGATGGATGTGGCGATGATGTCGATGGTGCGGTAGAGTTGGGTGAAGTGTGTGAGGGTGCGGCGGGTGGTGAAGGTCAGGAGTTTCGGGGTTTTGGTTTTTGTGACTACTTCGAAGCGGCAGGGCATTGACGACCGGCGGTTTGAGCTTGGTAGGGTTGCGAGTAGGGGTGCGTGTGATTCGAGCGGCATGGCGTGTGGTGTGCTGGCGATCGGATGTGAATGCTGTTCTGCCGGGCATCCAAAGAATCCATCTATGAGATTTTCATATGCTGAATCCGATGCAGGCAACGCGTTTCCATCTGTGGCTACGCCGTGCTGGCGGTTAGGAAATCCATCAGGGAATTCACAATGTGCTGAATCCGATGCAGGCAACGCGTTTCCATCTGTGACTACGCCGTGCTGGTGGTTAGGAAATCCATCAGGGAATTCTCCGGTGGGTGAATCCGATGCAGGCAACGCGCTTTCATCTGCGGCACGGATGCAGAGCTGGTGGTACAGGTGTGCGGCGTAGATGGTCATCTGGAGTGATGAGTCGGCCATGAATTGCGTCCAGGCGCGTGAGGCGGTTTTGAGTTCGACCGGCGTGCCGTCTGAGGTAATGCGGTCGATGATGCCGGTGATGGTGACGCCTTCGAGGGTTTCGCCGGTGAGCAGATTTACGACCGGCGTCGTGAATGAGGTTTCGACGGCCAGCGGCGGCGTGGCGTCCGCGAATCCTGCGATGTAGCAGTCGAGCATTGCGATGCCGGTCTGCTCAAGCGCGTCGGGTGTGTCGCTGTTCCATGCGATGGGGACGGTCTGTGCGGCGCGCCAGTATTCGATGAACATGTCGTGGATGGTCGTGATGCAGGGTGTAGTGCCGCTCATGATCTGAGTGTGGAAGTGCTTGAGCGCGCTGTGGAAGCTGCTGCCGAACGCGAGCGCTGGCGCTACGGTCTCGGGTTCGATGCGGTCGATATAGCGGAATTTGAACTTCAGCGGGCAGTCCATGTATGTCGTGATCTTTGTGGCACTGAGTTGCAGCATGGTGTGGGTCTCCTTCAGAAAAAAGTCGAGGGAGCCAGACATGCGCCGGCTCCCGTTGTTGTGCGTGGTGGCGGTCAGGCTGCGAGCAGTGATGATGCGAACAGCTCGATTTCCGATTGCCGCACGGGCGCGTATGACTGAGCCGTGCGCGTGATGGCGTTCACGGCGTGGAACATCGTGGGCGCGCCGCTGTATTCGGCTGCTGCGACTTCCTGCACTTTCCCGGCGGTCTTTTTTCCGAACCGGCCTTCGACGAGCGTGAAGATGCGGTCGCGGGCTGTGTCGTCGAGCGGCTCGGCCTTTGCGTAGTAGAGCCGGTCGGTGAATTCGTGCGAGCGGTTGAACACGAGGCCCATGTCGGGGAGCACGACGTCGCTGCTGCCCATGTGCATCCAGCGGTTTTTCGTGATGTCGCCGATCGGCACCATGAGGCCGTTCGTGCAGACCCAGCGATAGACGCCAGCCCACATCGACAGGCAGCCGAGGCCGGTCTCGCTGTTCGTGATCGTGACGCTCGGAGTGAGCTCGCCGACGTTTGCGCCATCCGGCACCAGCACGACGCGCGTGTGATCGTGGTCGAGCGTCCACTTGACGGGCTTGAGGCCGAATCCCGAATCCTGCGCCGACTCTATGACGTCGAGTATCTCGATGTTGTCGATCACTTTGTAGCGCTCGGACACGACGCCGTAGAGCGTGTCGCCGCTGAAGCGCAGCATGCGCCGTGCGTTGCCGGTTTCGGTGTTGAGGCGGTTGAAAACTGCGATGCGCTCGTGTGTGTTCATGCGCGTGGTGAAGAAATCGTACGGGATGCCGACGCGGGCGAGCAGCTGGCGGGTGGCTGTCTCGGTGGCTGCGATGGGGTAGCCGTCGAATACGAATCCTTCGGGGCCGTACACGATGCTGGCGGCGGTGCGGACCTCGTCGGTCTTCGCGTTGTGTGCGGTGAGGATTGAGGCTCTGAGCTGGCCGATGGTATGTGTCATGTTTGTGTCTCCTTTTTGACGGTCGATATGATTTTTGAAAGAGCGGGAGCCGGATTGCGAGTCTGACCCCCGCGTGTGATTTCGTCTCTGCATCACGCAGCGTTGCCGCGCCGTTCGATAAGCGCCTCGATGACCTTCGATGCGACCTTGCGCGTGAGTGCGGCCGCGCTTTCGGCTCCGAAATTCTGCGTGAGCCACTGCCGGGCTTCGGCCGCGTCGTCGAAAGTCTCTTTCAGGAGCTTGCCGATCATGCCCTTCTGCTTGTCGGTGGCGGGGAAATTCGTACCCTGCGAATTCTGCGACTTGCCGGTTTCAGATTCCGACTGGGGCACGTTGGTCGCTGGGGTGGCCTGCGATGATGTGCCGCTGATCTGGCGCTGCACGGCTTCGCGCGCCTGATGGAACAGGTAGTCGGCGATCTCGGCCACGTTGTTGAATTCGCTTTCGGCTTCGAACGTCACCGTGTAGGTCTCGTTTTCGTACTGGCCCGTGGGCACCTTTTTGCTGAAGTTTGCGAGTATGCGCATTGTCGTGTTCCTCCGTCGTTGTGGTTTTGTGGTTGAGCGTCAAGCCCGAAAATTCACATGACTGATTGAGGGCGGCAGCGAGACTGGAAGCAAAAAAGGGGCGTCATGCGCCCCAGTCCTAAAAGGATTTTTTTTTTGTTTAGTGGTACAAAATCACTGTTTTTTGCCCTTCTTTATAGGGTGGAAGGATAAAGCGCAAGCAAAAGTGAAGAGATGACGCGATGACAATACGAGCAATGCGCGCAAATCAAAATAATGAAAAGGAGCAGCAAATGATCAAGACAAAGAAAAACAGCACACAGAAGACCAAGACAACAAAAACTGCGAGCAATGCAGTTGCAAAGAAAACGTCGTTAAACAATGGTCAGGTATCGAATTACAATTGCCCATACGCAAGAACCATCACCATCGGAGGCGAAAAATATGTGCCAATTGGCGGTTGCTCCTGCTCTGATGAATTTACATGCTCTGAAAGGGAATTGAGGGATAATTATACTTTCATGAGTGGTATTGGGTTCAATGGCTTCAGATCATCAACACAGTATTTTGATACAAACTCATATCCCCATCAGAGACCACTCGGTTTTTTGAACACACCAGGTATATATAGCCATAATAATAGTCCCATAACAATGACAAGTGGCTATAGTGAGACGGAAATCGAACAGTTTGAAATGTTAGAAAATGCCTACTACAACTACTGGAAAGATAAAATGACATTTTCGAAAAGAAATGGGAATATGGCAAATCTTTATATCGTTTTCCACGCCGGGTTAACAGATAGTTATAATGGGGCATTTGGTTGCACAGAAACATCATACGAAACCAACCGAATTCTGGGTGAAGTTATTACGAAAGAAAATATCAGGATATATAAACAAACAGGACAGAAATTTGCTTTTAAATGGAAATCTCTTTTATGGCACCTACCAGGACACAACACTGTTTTGGTATACTTAGAGAGATTAGGACGTGATAGGGGGTTATATTTCGATCCTTGGATATATCAATATCCTGTAATTTTTAGCACTGATCGTTTCAATGTTTTGATGTCTTCCAACAAAGTTAAAGGCAAACCTTCATTTGAAGTTTTCAAATAAACTTCGAGGTATCAAATGGAATTGCGCAGAAGCATTATAAGAATGGTAATTGTGATTCCTGTAGTCATAATTACCTGTTTTTTTCATCAATATAATGCCGTTTACAGATCAGTCATTCTCGGTGTTCTGCTGAATATTCCATTTTACATATTTGAGTGCAACATGTGTCGTTTGTATAACACAAAGACAAGCAGGATGAACGAGGAGCTAATACTTTGTTCAATAACGTCTGTTATCAGAACAATAATGATTTTGTGTTTGTGGCATGATCAATATCCGGGGCTTAATTCTCAGTTGCTCATGGACGGTATGATAGCAGTAGTCATTTCATTGATATATTATCATATGAGAACTTCGTAATAGGTTTTGATCAGTTGAGTGTTTCCGGAAGCAAAAAAGGGGCGTCATGCGCCCCAGTCCTAAAGTGCGAGGTCGTCGAGACCCGCGATGGCCTGCTGCAAGAACAGCGTTTCGGCGCGCGACACTGCGTTCAGGTGGCGCGGATTGCGCGGGAAAGATCGACCGGCATACAGAATCGGGTCATCGAACCTGTTTTCGATGGGGGCGGCAGCGTAGTCGTCGCAGCGGCTGAACTTCCACAGTATGTCTTCCTCGATGGACTTGACCGAGCGGAAGACCGGCCTGTCCGTGTCGGCGATCCTGATGAGCTGCGAATCGAGCCAGTCCTGCGCCGCCGCTGCTGCGTCGTCCTCGTCGCAGATGTAGCCGGCAGCTTCTTCATCTGCTTCGCATGCCGGCAGCTCGACCGCCTCGAATGATGAGGCCCAGTTGCCGGTGACGTTCCACAGCCGCAGATCGGTGCGGATGAGCTGCTCGACCTCTGCGCGTATGGCGCAGCGCGCGACCGTGCCGCCGCTTGCCATGTCCCAGGTCGAAAAGTGCCTGCAGTCGTAACATTTAGGTGATGAACTGAACATGATGTGAAACCTCCACAGTGTATTCGGCAGGCATGAGCCCCGCCGTCGTGTGGAGGCAGAAACAGCGCAGGACGCAAGCGAACACCCCGGAGTGGGCGCAACAGAGGAAAATTTGCGCGCCAAATTTTGCGGCGTGGAGCAGTCGGCCACCGACTTGGCAGCTTACGTCCAAGCTGTATAATGCCAGAACCGGCGGACAGATAGCCACCCAACCCCCGCAGCACGCGACCTTAGTTTGCGGAGCCGCCGTCGCTCCGCCCTGATGAGCCGGGGTTCGGGCGCGGCGTTTGAGCGGCCTGATGAGTGATCTCTGATGCTACTACTCGAAACTTACTGCTTCTGTATTGATGGTCGTATGGTTAATGGAAGAACGTAAGATATTGAGTAAGGGATATAAACGAAGAAAGATGCTATCTCTCATATACAGTAAATAGACGCAATACAGGAGAGTAGTAAAAGTACATGGTAAGTGAAAAATGCAGTAAGAGCGGTAAGTACGTAGTACATATATAAAGGATAATGAACATACCGTGCGATTGATGCTTTTCAGTCTGTACGAGACGACCGTCAAAATGAATGAACTGATCTTTGATAGAATCCAGCCGCTGTGTATAGGATGGAAATAGCGGTAATTACGTTCGGAAGGTACAGGGGCTTTGTGTGGTGGGGGGGGCTGGGGGCTGGTGATGATACCTTGCTCAAAGATGGAATAAAAGAGGGGGAAAGCGGCGGTATGACAGTCCCATGGCAGAAGGCGCAACGTGTAGCGAAGCTGTGAATGCGCCGGATGCCGTGGGTAGGCAGCATCTGCGACTGCCGTGCGGCACGGTGTTCTGCCGCTAGGCTGTCGCGCTGCCACCGCGAGGGG
>CAZQSL010000151.1:0-7165 GCA_964595945.1 uncultured bacterium | reverse complement strand
GCCACACATTTTTCAATTGATGACTTAAACGGAGAGAGTGAGATTCGAACTCACGGTAGTGTTGCCACTACAACGGTTTTCGAGACCGCCGCTTTCAACCGCTCAGCCATCTCTCCAGTCTTGTAAATTTTAGCGGCAACGTATGGATTATTCAATATTAGACTCAGAGTTTCCTGAAGCCTCACGTTATATCACTCATTTTTCCTTTATAACCCCCACATTTTCTTGAAATGGTCGTGTTTTCATTGATCGCAATCTGTATCCACAAATCTGAGTTTCAGGGGTAATCAGGAAAACTATATACGCTTAGGATTTCTCAAAGTTACTGCTTTATCGCGCTGCGCGCCGCGATAGGGAATTACTATTGATATTCAGCATATATCAAAGCCAATTGATAGATTACAGACGTTTTTGGGAACCCTTGTGTAGCCAGGCATAATTCTCGGGTTAAGACTCAATGCTGTTTACTTAAGATAATAACACCTGTATTCGAAAACCCCTCCTGGCTTCATGGCTCATAGATGCCTGGGCTCATCCCGGAATGACGGTTTAAGTAAACAGTATTGGGTTAAGACTCTCTTCTATAGGTCTTAGGTATTACCGGACTAACTTGTCGCGTCAAGACACTTTCGATTAGCCTTTGGTTTTATTTTCGGCGAATTGGCTATAGTCTCCAGAAGATATCCGATCGAGTTTCTGCGTCTTGATTGTGTCTTGCCATGTTTGGTCTGATTGCTGTTTTTATGAAAACATAAAAGCCGCCTGTTAAGCGGCTTATCGTTACGCGCCCGGGAGGGCTCGAACCCCCAACCCTCTGATCCGAAGTCAGATACTCTATCCAATTGAGCTACGGGCGCATGGCACTGTCATAACATCTTGTGAAATTTTAGGGGATATGCTCACCATGTCAATAATGGGGCGAAAGAAGCGCCGGTGCAGATGCGTGCTATCTCTTGTTGAGGATTGCGTCCATCAGCCCGGGCGCGGGGATCGGGAGCTGGCCTGAGCGCGATGGGTCGGAGGGAGTCGATGTGAGCGATGATGGCTTGGGAGCTACATTGGTGATGGTGTCGCCGACTATCATAAGGGTCGATACGTTGACGGGTTTGTTGCTTATGGTCAGCGACACTTTTTCGCCGAATGGGCCGACGACTGTGACTTCGGAGTCAGTGATTTGTTTGATGGTGTAGTCCTGTATGCTGTCACCTATGCGCATGATTTTGCCATTGATGATGGCAAATCGTGATGTGCCGGCGACTGTGATGCCCGAGAGTGTCATGGCCGGAGGGGGTGGTGCGACCGGGAGTGTCGGTGTGTAGTCGATCGGAGGAAGGGCTTCTCCGCCCATTTCTCCGGCTATGTCGTTTTTGGGTGATTCGTAGAAGGGAGCGAAGGGGTCGTTACGGCCAAGGGTGTTTGTGATCAGGTCGAAGTCTGCAAGCGCGGCGAGGGCTGTCTGTTGTGCCATTTCGGTAGTCTGGGCCGGAGATGTGGTGGCGGATGGCTTTGTCCCGGCTGCCATTTTCTCCTTGACTGCGGGACTGAGTTCTTCACCAGCGGTGGCGTCCGGCATGTTGGCCGTTTTGATCGTGGATGTGGTTTTTGGTTTGAATGGATTCATGGAGTCAAGGGTGGGACCGCCGCCGCTTGTCTTGGGACGGGTGAAATACGCGAGCGAAATCAGGACGATCAGCGCTATGATGATGATCCTGCCCCTGCGTGTTGTGTTTTTCTTTTTTTGATCCACCCTGTCAGGACTCCTCGGTGTAGAAGATTTCAATTTCGATTTTCACTGCGATGCCGGCGCTGGAGCTGTCGATGGATTTCAGGTTGACGCTTTTGATCCTGATCATATTTCCGAGAGATTTGAGTTGGAAGAGGAAATTGGACACTCCGGCATAGCTGGAGTTGAAGTTGCAGGACAGTGGAAGGGTGTTGACCTCGAACACGTCGTCTCTTGGGCCGTGTTTGATATGGTCTTTTCCGGGTTGGCCTTCCGCGAAGTCGATATTTGTGCCACCGGTTTCTTTTGCGTCGGCTTTGATCTGGTCGATCAGCGCGGCGAGTTCGGAGGATGTGACGATTTTGTTGTTTGTGGTTTTCAGTGCGTTTTTTGTTTCAGGGTCTATCTTGTCCCGTACTGTGCCAGGGTCTTTGACAGATGAGAGGTTGGCATCTTGTGTGGCTACTATCGCGGTGGTTTTTCTGACATTTTCGGCAAGCTTGTCGTGATTTTGCTTGATGGGGGAGTACACGAGGAAATACATTGCGATGGTGGCGATCACGAGCACGCCGATACGGGCCACGCGCTGATGCACCGGTTTGAGTTTGAGGTATTCGTGTACGATTCTTTTCATTATGTCCTTATGTTGTATCAGTCTTTCTGTCCCCGGAAATCGGAGTAGATGACGAATGAGACCATTTGCGCGCCGAAGACGTCGGTGACGTTGCGGGGGCCGAGCTCGACGTTGGAAAACTGGCCGGAGTTTTTGAGTGCCGATACGAAGTAGAATATCGACGGGTTGGAGTCGGCAATGCCAATGAATTCGACCTTGCTGGTTTCGGGGTCGATCGACATACTGTTGAGCTGGACTTTCTGTGGGGTATCTTTTTTGACAAGCTCGAAGAGTGGGAGCCAGTTGTCGGTGATGGCTCTGTTTGTGGCGATCGGGTTGCGTTCGAGCACTTGGGATTTACGGTTTTGGAGGTTTTTGAGTTTGTTGTTGTTGGTTTGCTGTGAGATTTCGAGCAGTTTTTCCTGTCTTGCGAGGTCTTTGATGTCGAGGCGTACCTTTGTGACGAGGCCGGCGTAAACGAGTATGATCACGGCGAGAGCGATCATGAAGAGGCGGATATGTTCGTTGAAGATGCGGCTTTCGGCGACTTCGACGGGCATGAAGTCGATGTGGTAAGGAGGCAGTTCGATTTCCTGGCCGTGGAGTGCGAGGCCGATGGCTGTCGCGTATTCGCAATTGATCGTGTCTGCCACTTCGGGTGGGATCGACGATGATCCGATGCCGTAGGCGGCAATGGGATCGTGGAGTTCGACGGGGATGTCTTCGATATTCTGCCGGATAGAGTCAAATATATCCTGTCCGGAGAGAAGGCTTGACGTGACGATGATTTTTTCGATCTGTCCGCCGCGCATGAAGTCCGTCTGGTAGTACTGGACGGCGAGGAGGAGTTCGGATATGAGGCGTTCGGTGAATGCTTCCGAGTCTACGGTGGAGTCTTCGGGGCATATCTGTCGCGAGAAGTGCAGTATGCCGTTGTTGAAGATATTCATCAGGGCGCCGTGATGGTCGATGATGAGTGAGAGACAGTTGTTGTCTTTGGCTTCGGGTTTGCTGTTGATCAGTTCCCGCAGGATGGAAAAGGTGCTGAAGTCGATAAGCTGGAGGCTGAGTTTTGCGTCTTTGAAGGTCTGGTAAACGGGCTGGGCCACACTCTTTTGGGCGACGGCGAGGAGGATGGCTATTTTGCGACGTTCGAATTCGTCATATTCTTCGAGCGGGTAGTAGGAGACGACTTTGTCGAGGTTATTGAACAGCACATAGCGATTGACCTCTTTTTCGACGATCACCCTGAGCCGTTCATGGGGCATGGATGGCAGCGTGATGATGCGGCTCACCACACCGTTGCCACGTATGGCGGTGACGGCTCGTGATGTCGAAAACTGTCTTTCTCGAAACAACTGTCGCAGGCGACCCGCTACGGCCTTCGTGTCTATGATTCTGCCGTCTTCCACTGCCCCTTCGGGAGTGGATACCATACCGGCATTGCGAATCCCATAGCGTTCGCCGGTCTTTTCGATCTCGACCGCGCGGATATAGTCAGTCGTTATATCAACGCCTACGATCAGCTCAGTGTTCGCCCTGCCTAACTCCAAGCTCTTTCTCCCTGGTAGGTCGCAATCCGTAACGATTTTGCTGCTTCCCTATTTCCCCATCTTGACCTGTTTACAAACATCATACCGGAAATATGCTCCCGGGTTCGCCCGTTCACGTCTTACCTTTTATACAATACATTCCATAAATTTACCATTATTTTTTACTCTTATTCCATCAAGGGGCAATAGATTTTATTTTTCGCATGCCTTGTCGCCGATTGCCCCAGGTTTTCGGGAAGTCATTATAACATAATTCAGGTGGTTTGGTGCAAAAAAATTTCTTTTGTTTCGCGACGCCGCCCCACTCTTGACTTTTCACCCCGCGATTTCTATTTACAGTCCATTCATTCTCTGCGGCCTCTGCGGCTGCCCTCATGGGGATGGGACTTTCCGAAACAGAACACCATTGGTTTGGCAATGCCGTTAAATCGGCTATTCGCAGCCTTTTTGTGCATTATTCCATATACAGAATGATATATGCCTGTATATCTCTCATTATTACCTCTTTTTTTATGTTTTTTATAAAGTTACGTGATTTCTTCAATAAAAAAACAGGTCGATGTTGAAAAGACACGCCTGATCGGATATAATCCATGCTTATAAAAAAATAATGACAGGATGTAATGGACCCTTCAAAATCCGCTACATACAGACAGGCTGGCGTTGACATCGATGCCGGCGAACGCGCAGTAGACCTTATCAAAGAAATCACCCGAAGTACATTCACTCCCAACGTACTGTCAGATATTGGCGGCTTCAGCGGGCTGTTTTCGCTGTCAGGGCTGGGCTACCGCGATCCCGTGCTCGTATCGGGCACCGATGGGGTCGGCACCAAGCTCAAGATTGCCTTTCTGACCGGCAGGCACGACACGGTCGGCATAGACGCGGTGGCGATGTGCGCTAACGATGTTATATGCACGGGCGCGCGCCCGCTCTTTTTCCTCGATTATATAGCAGTCGGCCAGCTCGAACCCGAAAAGGTACGCGACGTAATCTCAGGCATTGGCGAAGGATGCCGGCAGGCTGGCGCAGCCCTCATCGGCGGCGAAATGGCCGAAATGCCGGGCTTTTACTCTGACGGCGAATACGATATCGCAGGCTTCTGCGTCGGCATAGCCGAGCGCGAAGGCATCATCGACGGCTCGGCGATCACTGCTGGCGACGTACTCATCGGCCTCCCGTCGAGCGGCGTCCACAGCAACGGTTTTTCGCTGGTGCGCAGCGCGCTATTCGACCTCAGGGGCTATTCGGTCAATGACAGCTTCGACGAACTCGGCGGCGCCACGCTCGGCGAAGCTCTGCTCACCCCCACAAAAATCTACGCCCGCGAAGTCAACGCCCTCGCACCCGATGGGCTCGTAAAAGGCATATCACATATCACCGGCGGCGGCCTCGAAGGCAACACCATGCGCATCATCCCCGCCGGCCTCTCGCTCGACATCGACTGGACCGCATGGCAGCGCCTCCCAATATTCGACTTCATCCAGAAATCAGGCAACATCGCAGAAGAGGAAATGCGACGAGTATTCAACTGCGGCATCGGCATGGTTTTCGCCACAGCACCCGACAAGGCCAGCGAAGTCATCTCGGTACTCACCGGTCTTGACGCTGCTCCTGTGATCATCGGCAAGGTCAAATGAGCTTCGACACAATTTACTTCGTCAGACATGGCGAAACCGACATGAATCTCGAAAAACGCTGCCAGGGGCGCATCGACATCCCGCTCAATCAGACAGGCAGGCAACAGGCAGCGGAAATAGCACTGAAATTTGAAAACAAAAAAATCGACTCGATCTACAGCAGCCCGCTCTCAAGGGCTGTCGAAAGTATAAGGCCGCTCGCAGAGACGCGCGGCATCGTGCCCGTCACACTCGACTGGCTCACCGAAATCGACCACGGCGAACTCGAAGGCTTTCGCGCCGGCGAGGGCACGACACGGCAGGGCGAAATCATGGCGGCATGGGACTCGACGCCTGAAAAGGTGAAATTTCCCGGCGGAGAATCGCTCGCCGAAGTCGCCGCAAGGGTAGCCACGGGGCTCCACTCGCTGCTCCAGACCGCACACGGCGGCACGGCCGTTTTCATCACCCATCAGGTGCTGTCATGCCTCGTCAAATGCCTGCTCGACGGACATCCGATCTCGGATGTCTGGCAATGGAAGCTGGTCAACGCCGACTACTTCGAATTCGCAATGAACGGCAACCGGCTCGATAATCTCGCACGATACACGGCAGCCGCCAATCCTCACAATGTGGCTGCAATCCAGTAATTTCTTTTTTTCAGCGGGGAATTCAGAAAAAACAGGGGGTAAGGGCCAGATGAAAAAAATCGCCCGCGCTTTTCTCAGCATCCACGACAAGGTAAAAGCAACAGAACTCGCCACATTCCTCTCTAAAAACGGTGTGGAAATCATCACCACGACCCTCACGCACAAGCTGCTCGAAAAAGCCGGCGTGCATACCCGTGACATCAACTCCTTCACGGGCGCGGGCAACAACGAAATCTTCGGCAGCCAGTTCCGCACCCTCCATCCCGTACTCCACGCCGCCATCCTCGCAAGCCCCGAAAGCAAACACCAGATGGATCAGCTCATCGCCGCCGGAGCCGGCCCCATCGACCTCGTCGCCGTCGACATCACCCATATCTCCACCAACAGCCACGACGCCCCTAAGAAAGACCACAAAATCGACGAAAATACCGGCATCGACGAAATATTCCTCATACGCACCGCCGCGCATAGCTGCGAACACACGGCCGTCCTCGTCGAATTTTCCCAATATCAGCTTTTCATGGACAAAATGGCCGAAAACAGCGGCTCTGTCCCCAGGGAAGTGCTCAAACAGCTCGCCGTCTCCGCCTACGAATTTCTCGCCGACTTCGATATGCGAAAATTCAAGGAAATGAGCGCCGGCCTCACAAAATCCGAATTCCTCTCCAACACCGTATTCCTCAAATACAAAAAAACCGCTGACCTCCGCTACGGCGAAAACCCACACCAGAAAGCCGCCTTCTTCCGCGACCCGAGCCTCTCCGGACTCAGCTTCGAAGACATCAACATCCTCAAGGGCCAGATGCTTTCATTCAACAATCTCAACGACCTCGAAACCGCCATGAACATCGCCCTCGAATTTCCCGAAAAAGAACTCGTCGCCATCGTCAAACACGGCAACCCCACCGCAGTCGTCATCGAAAAAGACCTCATGAAGGGATTCATCAGAGCCCGCGACGCCGACAAGGTCGGCGCCTTTGGCGCCACGGTGGTCTTCAACGGCCAGG
>CAZQSL010000150.1:0-7233 GCA_964595945.1 uncultured bacterium | reverse complement strand
GCTAATGGGAGGAGTATAATAGGGTCAATTGAATACTCCACGCGGGTTCCCCTCCCAAAAACTCTTACTATGTTTGGAGTATTCTCTGGTTTTACGGGTTATGCCAAAGCCTAATAGAAAGAACACAAATGTTTTCAAAAACATACAATGTCCTTGAAAGAACAAGATTCTTCGATTCGCTCGGAATGACAGGTATGTTGACGAGATATGAAAAGGAAACTCAAAAGAAGAGATGGATCGATGTGGTGGAGCGTGAGGGATGAGATGTGGGGATCAGCGTTTTCGTGGGCCGCCGCGTTTGGCTTCGGTGCGGCGTTTCTGGTCGAGGAGGCGGTCTTCGCTTTGGCGGAAGAAGGTTTTCATTTTTCGTTCGAAACTTTCTTCTTCGGTCAGTGGAGGGTCTGGGGGGCGTTCGGAGTGGGGGGGGCGTGGTGGTGGCGGCTGGCGGGGGTCGCGTTGCTGGTGACGGTCGTTGTCGGGTGGTTTTGTGGTTGCGAGGAATGCCGTAAGTTCGTCTTCCGTGACGATTTTGAGGGAGAGCTGTAGTCTGCCCTTGTCGTCGATGGAGATAATTTTTGCGATGACTTTTGCGCCCATGGAGACATGCTCATTGATGTCTCTGACGTATTTGTCGCTGATCTGGGAGATGTGGACAAGGCCTGTTTTGCCTCCCCTGATCTTGACGAATGCGCCGAATTTCGTAATTTCTACGACTGTGCCTTCAACGAGAGTTCCGACCTCATAGTTCATAGCGGTTCGCTCCCATGTGTGGCCGGTCGAGGGAAATTTTCGGCCGGCTTTATTTGCGGGCTTCGCTCCCGGGATTCTTCATTATCTTAATGTACACTTCTCTTTTTTCGAAAGCGTCGTATGTGGTGCGGGCCAGTTCCTTGAGGTATTGCGGGTCTTTGAGTTTGATTCGTTCGTCTTCGAGTTTTGCGATGGTTTTCTTTTTGTTGTCGATTTCCTGGTAGGCGGCGCTGAGTTTGCGGTCGAGTACGAATTTCTGGTAGTGAAGGTTGGCGAATGTGACAAGGAAGTAAATTGCAAGGACGCCGCAGATGACGGGGCCCATTTTGAAGCGTGGGAGGCGTTTTGCGGTGGTTTGCGTTTTTGTCCGCTGTTTTCTGTATTCTTCGATCGAGCGATCCGTGGTCGTGGTGTTACCGTGTTTCATGTTTCCTCGAAAGCGGTTGCGGTGGTAGCTGGAGCGGGACAATTTGTCTCGGGGTGTGGAAAGACAAACAGGCATTTATCCCATACATTATCAGATTATACATATATTGTCATGGTGGCGCAAGGAGTAATCTGAGGGTGCGCGAGGGTGTGGTGAGTCGGGGCGGGAAGGGAGTTGATGTCAGGCGAGGACGGTGGCGATGATGTCAAGCGCGGTGTCGAGTTGGCCGCGTGTGATGATGAGCGGTGGGGCGAATCGGAGGGTGACGTCGTGGGTGTCTTTTGCGAGGATGCCCGCGTGCATGAGGTCGAGTGCTTTGCGGTGTGCGACTGGGTTGGTGAATTCGATGCCGACGAAGAGTCCCTTACCGCGGATTTCCCTGAGGCCGGCGATGCGCATGGCGTGGAGTCTTTGAGTGAAATAGTCGCCGAGTTCGGCCGAGCGGGCGGGGAGGTTTTCGGCTATGAGGGTGTCGAGTGCGGCGAGTGCGGCGGCGGCGGCGAGGGGGTTGCCGCCGAAGGTGGAGCCGTGGCAGCCGGGGGTGAAGAGGTCGAGGATGAAGTTGTCGGCGCAGACTGCTGATACCGGGTAGACGCCGCCGCCGAGTGCCTTGCCGATGGTGAGGATGTCGGGGCGGATGTCTTCGTGCTGGAAGCAGAATGTGCGGCCCGTGCGTCCGAGGCCGGTCTGGATTTCGTCGAGGCAGAGCAGGATGTTGTTTTCGGTGCAGATGCGGCGTATGTCGCGGAGGTAGCCTTGCGGGGGGACTATGACGCCGCCTTCGCCCTGGATGGGCTCGACGATGAAGCCTGCGGTGTCGGGTGTGATTGCTGCAGCCAATGCTGCGGCGTCGCCGAATGGTACGATGTCGATGCAGGGGGTGAAGGGGGCGAATCCGTTGCGGGCGGTGTTGCTGGTGGACATGGAGATGATGGTGATGGTGCGGCCGTGGAAGTTGTTGGCGGCGGCGATGATGCGGGCTTTGCCGGGCTGGACGCCCTTGACTTCGTATGCCCATTTGCGCATGGCCTTGAGGGCGGTTTCGACTGCTTCGGCTCCGGTGTTCATGGGCAGGGCTTTTTCGAAGGTGGTGATTTCGCAGAGGCGTTTGAGGAATGGGCCGAGGAGGTCGTTGTGGAATGCGCGGGAGGTGATGGTGAGGCGGTCGAGTTGTGACTTGATGGCGGCGATGATGGCGGGGTGGCGGTGGCCGTGGTTGAGCGCCGAGTAGGCGCTGAGCATGTCGATGTACTGTTTGCCGTTTTCGTCGCGTACGTAGACGCCTTCGCCTTCGGTAAGCACGATGGGGAGTGGCGAGTAATTTTGTGCGCAGTATTGCTCCACGAGTGTGATGTTGTCTGATGTTGTTGCCATTGTCATTGTATGCCCGCTGTATGCCGTCCGTGTGTGCCGGATCGTTATACCATGCGCCCGCGATGCTGCGCGGGATAAAATGGTTTAGATAGCATACACCTTCGATGTCGAATTTTTCAACCCGCGGGTGGCATTTTGCGCGTGTGATATATGTATTGTCCACATCTGTGTGATAACATATTGAGTGGTGCAGGTTTTCGTTGTGTATAATTTGGAAATAGCGATGCTACGGAGGTTGTAATATGACGGCAACGATAAATGTTGACAGGATCAGGCCGGAGCTTGCGGGGCCGGTGCGTGATCTGGTCAGCCGTGTTGTGCAGACGGCTAACAGTACGGGCAGGCACCTGTGCTCATGCGTGATGTACGGCAGTGCCGTGGGGCGTGGCTATCGGGCTGGCAAATCAGATGTGAATCTGCTGTTTGTGTTCGACTCGACAGATATGGAACTGCTCAACAACCTGCGTGGGATATTTCGCAAATCGCTGAAGGTGATGAAGTCGCTGCCAGTGGTTGTGGATGTCGATTTCATGAAAAACTCGACCGATGTTTTTCCGATGGAATTTCTCGAATGGAAGGAACGCAGCCTGCTGGTATTCGGCGAGGACTTTCTCGGCGGTCTGAATATCTCGCAGGACAACCTGCGGTATCAGATCGAGGAAAACCTCAGGGGCAAGGGTATGCGCGTGGCGCAGGGCGTGCTCGGCATGGCGCCGGTCAAGGGTTCGTCGCAGCGATTTCTCGAAAGCACCCTGCCGAATTTCCTCACTGTCATCAGAAATATCCTCCGGCTGACCGGCAACACGCCCGATCCCGATCTGGAGCCCGCGGCGCTGATCACGCTTGCCGCACAAAAGACCGGCGTGTCTCTGGACTCGCTCAAAAAGATAGCCGCCATCCGTGCGGCCGGCAGCAAGGTGCCTCAGCCGGAAATCGACGGCCTGTATGACAATTATCTGCGCGAGCTGAAGGTCCTGACCGCGTTTGTCGACAGCTATGGGAAATAGCCCGGCGGCGGACAGCCAATGCGAATGGAGAAGCCACCCTTATGATATGTCCAAAATGTGGAGCCGGCATAAGCGACACCGGCACGATATGCGCCTACTGCGGCTCGGCGGTCACTCCCCCGCCGCCGCAGCCCCCGCAAGGTGTCTCGGCCGGCGTTTCCGATAAGAAATGGGAAAACACGATGATCCTTTCCATCTTCCTCGGATGGGCGGGTGTCGACAGGTTTTACACTGGAAGCATCCTGTACGGACTGGTCAAACTTTTCACGGGCGGCGGTCTTACAGTCCTCGTGTTTCTCGATATCATACTCCTCGCCATTGGCTCATACCGCGACGGCGGGGGAAACAAGGTAAAACCGCCAAAAATCGAAGGCGCCCCTCAAAACGGCACCGACTGGACTACGGTGTTTCTCTTTTCGGTGTTCCTCGGCATATTTGGACTCGATCGCATGGTATCCGGCCGCATAGGGCTCGGGCTGCTGAAACTCATCACCGCTGGCGGCTGCGGACTGTGGTATGTCCTCGACATCGTTTCGCTGATCTACGGCACTTACAGAGACGGCCGCGGCGATCTGCTCGTCCGCGAATGAAGAGGTTATTTTGACTGACAGATCATACAGACTCAGGAAAATGGCATGGATCGTCATACTCGTGGCGCTCCCGGCAGCGCTGGCCATCCTGCCGGTGGAAACCATCGAGTCCGGACCCCGCGTCTGCCTCTTTTACAATCTCACCGGCCACCCCTGCCTCGGATGCGGCATGACCCGCGCCGTTGCCTCGGCTCTCCACGGCGATTTCATGGCCGCCTACAGATTCAACCCACGCATCGTCGTCGCAGGCCCGCTGCTGATGCTGCTGTGGATCAAGACCATCAAGGATACTATCGTAATGATCCAGACTCACGATCAATCATCCGCTACCAGCCCGGCGGACCAGACCCCTGGAGGCATCGGGACATGATTTCCAGACTCACACACTCCCGCGCGCAAAACATCCTTCTTTGCGCCATTATCGCCATGCTGATGCCAGTCTTCCACGCTGCCGCCCACGCTGCGGATTACCCCGCGCCGACCAGCTATGTCAACGACTATTCCGGTGTGATCGACGACACCATCGAGGAGGAGCTTAACACGGCACTCAAGGCCTTGCAGGATGAAACAAGCGCGCAGGTCGCCGTGGCGGTGGTCGATTCGATCGCGCCGGAAAATATCGACATGTACTCTGTCAAACTCTTCGAAAAATGGGGCGTTGGGCAAAAGGGCAAGGACAACGGCGTGCTGATGGTCGTGGCGCTGCACGAGCGCAAGATGCGCATCGAAGTCGGCTACGGACTCGAAGGCGCGATCCCCGACTCGGCGGCAGGCGCCATCAGGGATGAAATGACTCCCTATTTCAAAAATTCCGACTATACGAGCGGTATCAGCATCGGCGTGCAGCGCATAGTCGAGCGCATCCTCGTGGAATACAACCTCACGGCCGAAGACCTCGGCCTTGCGATGGACAATCTGCCGCCAGACAGCCAGTCCGATGTCATCGAAATCGAACTCTCGCCAATACAGAAATTCTTCGCTTTCATCATCTTCATAATCGTAGCTATTGTAGTAGTAAAAAACCCCTGGCTGCTCATCCTGCTGCTCAATTCCGGAGGCAGCAGCAGAGGCGGCGGAGGATTCAGTGATGGCGGCGGATCGTTCGGAGGAGGATTCGGAGGATTCGGAGGCGGCGGCAGCGGCGGCGGCGGCGCCTCGGGCGGCTGGTAGCGCGAACAATCAGGCCTTTCGCCTGTCTAATATAGCCTTGAAATATATAAACCATACTGGAGGACACACAGATGAAAAAAGGACCCATGATGGCAGGATGCGGATGTCTGGGCATCATCGTCATACTCGCCCTGATCGTCGGCGGGATGTTCATGAACGCAAAAAACCGGATGGTGCTCATGAACGAAAATATCGACGGCCAATGGGCGCAGGTCGAAAACCAGCTCAAACGCCGCCATGACCTCATCCCCAATCTCGTCAACACCGTCAAGGGCTATGCAAAACACGAAAAAACCGTCTTCACCGACATCGCCAACGCGCGCGCGAAACTCGCCGGCGCCCAGACTGTCGACCAGAAGGTCGAAGCCAACAACCAGCTCCAGAGCGCTCTCTCACGACTCCTCGTCGTCGTCGAACGTTATCCCACTCTCAAAGCCGATGTCCACTTCACGGCCCTGATGGACGAACTCAACGGCACCGAAAACAGAATTTCTGTCGAAAGAATGCGTTACAACGAAGCAGTCAAAGAGTATAATACGTACATCAAAATGATACCCGGCTCCCTGTTCGCCTCGGTATTCAACTATCAGCCACGCAAATATTTCGAGGTCGGAAAATCCGAACAAGAAACCCCGACAGTTGATTTCGACAAGTAATACTTGACATAACAGACCACATGGAACCAAGAGAGCTGACGCCTCCGCACGGACGGAGGCGCCGATAACGGATGTACTCAGAAAGGGGATCAGCAACAATGGCGATCAAAGCGAAAAGCAAAAAGGATGCACCCGCGAAAAAAGTAGCAACCAAGAAAAAAGCAGCAGCACACAAATGGGAACTGCCCCCAAAAGGCGGACACATGGAGTCAGCATCAGGACTCTATTTCCAAAACATGACATGGGCGCAGATCGAAGACCGCCTCAAAGTCAACGACATCATCATCCTCCCCATCGGCAGCACCGAAGCCCACGGCCCCCACGCCTGCCCCGGCGAAGACACATTCCTCGTCACCCGCATGGCCGAACAGATCGCGCAAGCCACCGGCTGCACCATCGCACAACCCCTCTGGTACGGCTCTCACCCATTCCACCACATGGGCATGCCAGGCACTGTCCTCGTCCCCGAAGAATACTTCTGCGGAATGCTCAAATCAATGATGGCCGGATTCTGGAACTCCGGTTTCCGCAAAATGATCCTCCTCAACGGCCACGGCCAGGAATACGTCATCCCCACCGCCATCCACCAGTTCGCAAAACACTTCCAGGTCCCGGGTATCTTCATCAACGTCAACTGGTACCACGCCATCCCCGAACACTTCGCCCTCACATCAGCCGGCGGCAAATACGAAACACCCTTCATCCACGCCGACGAAGTCGAAACCTCATGGTCACTCGCGCTCTTCCCCGAATTCATGGACATGGGCGTCGCCGTCGACACAAAACCCCGCGGCTATCTCCCCGAAGGCCACATCGACAAAGCCGGCAACCTCCTCCACCGCCCCATCGCATGGTATGGACAGGTCGGCTGTGGCCCGGTCGAAATCTCCGCCTACCCCGAAGGCTGCGTCGGCAAATCCACCCTCGGCGATGCCGAAAAAGCCAAAGAAGGCATCTCCGCTTTCCTCGACTACATGGTCAAACTCCACAACGACATCCTCGAAGCCTTCCCCGCCGGCAAACTTCCCCCAGGCAACGAACTCACCGAACGCTCCAAGGAAGAGCTCGCCGCCATCACAAAAAAACCTCTCTCAAAAGGCTGGAAGAGCATCTATTCACTCGGCTATCCCTTCTGAGCCTTTTCTCCTTTTCTCCCTGGATCCCATTGCACGATCCGGCATTGCCCAAAAATCACAAAACACCCGCCTCTCACCCGGCGGGTGTTTTTTTTGCTCACGGACCATGCCGGTTCGCCGCAC
>CAZQSL010000149.1:0-7474 GCA_964595945.1 uncultured bacterium | reverse complement strand
GTCCAAGAACTTTGCCAGGGCAGATGCAATTTGCCGGACGGCAAGGGTGTGAAACCGATTCGTTTCATTGAAGTAACTCTATGTATGGTTATGATCGTCGTGATGATCTGGTGTATCGTCCGAAAATATAGAAGACCTTCAGACGCAGATTTCACAGATTAACACCAATGCTGTTTACTTAAGATAATATACGAAAAATTATTTTATTTCCCTACCGGAGAAACCATCTTCTCGAAAAAGGTTTCTCCGCACCTCTTACAAAAAGCTTTTTATGCTTACTTTTCTCCAACCTACTGTCCTGTCGCGCTATCGCACGGTGATAGGGAATTTCTATTGATAATTCACTCGCTATGGCGAACTTGATGATTTGTGTGTTGCCGCCATGTATTTCCCTTTGGTTCCTGATGCCATTCTTGTTGTGAGCAGACTCATACCTTATGACGATTTATGACCAACGAAAAAGGGGTATTATGAATATTCAGGGCAATGACCGAAAAAGGGACATACTCTATCACGGCAAAACGGATAGGGCGTCAGTCACTCCATTTTCGACGAAGCCGGGTAGAATAGTCTATGAATGGTTTTTCGATGATATTGTATGTGATGGTGGACGTGATGACAGTGGCTGCCCAATAGACTGGATACGCAACGATGTCGACAGTTAGCCCTCCCCTGATGGTGACGAGCCGCACAATAAATGCAAGGATAACCGATGAGTGCAGCAGATACATGGAGTATGAAACCCTGCTGATGTGCGTCACTGCATTGGTGACAATCCCCGGCTTAACTGTCTTTATGGCAAAAAAGGCGGGGAGCATGAGTGCGAATGCAGCATCGGTAAACGAAAAGAGCAACACTTTCGGGTAGATGCCCTCCGTCGCGGCATCGAAACCCATTAGGGCAAATCTCACTATCACATAAAGGATCAGGGCACATCCGGTCACAAGGCTCGCACGGGCGGTTTTCGCCATGAGTTTTCCGTGATAATGATTAACGTACGCAACGATGACCCCGAACATTATCGAATCGAGCCGGCACACAACCACACGCCGCACTCCCGCATCCCATGCCGCTCCAGCGACCATTGAGAAGTACAGTCTGAATGCGAGGCCTGCCGCGAAAAAAACAATTATCGCGACGATGACCGTCATGCGTTTTCTGCCGTGCCCCATCACTGCCATCAATGCAAGTATTACGATGGGAAACAGGAGATAAAACCACTCTTCGATCGCCAGACTCCACGACTCCATCATAAATTGAGGGATCTGCCACGCGAAATTCTGCATGAAAACAAAGTACAGCCATTCACCATTGATCCTGCCCTTGACAAGGAAAAACATGACATTGAGAAGGATAAGCACCACGAAATACATCGGAAGCGTGCGGAGCCAGCGGCGTGTCCAGAAGCGGGTCAGGTCACGCACCCCGAACCTGCCCCCGGCCTCGATAGTCCTCAGTAGTATGCCCCCAATCAGAAACCCGCTCAGTACGAAAAACATCTCGACTCCGAAATAGCCAAGGAGCATTGAAAGGTCTTCCAGCCTGTCAGCCGTCTTCTGCCCGAAAATCAGGAAACTGTGACACAACACTACAAGGAGAATTGCGGACGCTCTTATGATATCGAGTCCGAAAACTCGTTTTTCCTCTGAAGCATGGTCATAAGTTTTTTTCATCTGATACTCCGGCGATCAGTCCTCAGTCCCGAGCGGCTTGAAGGGTTCTGTCTGGGCGGGATCGCCGCTTATGATTTTATTGATTCGGAGCTCGGCGCCATCGAGTATGTCACGGCATTTTTTTATGAGCTTGAGTCCGTCCTCAAAACGGCTTATCGACTCTTCAAGCCCGAGTTCGCCTTTTTCGATATCTGACATGATGCCTTCGAGTTTGCCGAGGTTTTCTTCGAAAGTTTCTTTTTTTGACACTTGTTGAGCCTCCATTGGCCAGGAATTATTCAAAGTCGAGAACAGTCTGGTTTTCGGGATTTCGCAGATCGGCTTTTGCCGCGAAAGAGCCGTCGTGCATGGTAATGCTGAGTGCCTGCCCGTTTTTGACGGTAGCCACAGATTTGATGACCTTGCCGGTGCGCTGATCGCGGCAGAAGGAATAGCCGCGCTGCAGTACGGCATCAGGGCTGATGGCATCAAGGTGCAGAGCGATAGATTCCACCCTGTCCTTTGACTTGGCAAGCCTGTATGCGAGAGCGCGGGTAGAGCGTTGCTGCATGTCGTCGAAGTACTGGCGGAAACGGTCGAGACGGTCGATCATTCGCTCGGGAGACAGTCGGGCGGCGATCGTGTCGAGCCGCGAATCATAATACTTCACCATGTCGAGCGCGCGCTTTTCGAGCAGGTCGCGCGAACGGTCGAGCCCCCGCTTGAGCTCGCGCAGGTCAGGCACCGCTATTTCCGCGGCGGCGGATGGCGTGGGAGCCCGGAGGTCCGATACGAAATCCGCTATGGTAAAATCCGTTTCGTGCCCAACACCGCTTATCACAGGCGCGGCGCAGGCAACTATCCGTCGCGCCACGTCTTCGCTGTTGAATCCCCAGAGGTCTTCGATCGACCCGCCTCCCCGTACGAGCAGCACCGTGTCGAGCGGCTTGATCATGGCCGCCGTGTCAAACGCCGCGCAGATGCTTGAGGGCGCTTCCTCGCCCTGTACGACTGTGGGGATCAGCAGCACTTCCACTGCCGGAAACCGACGCGTGATCACATTGATCACGTCTCGCACCGCTGCTCCGGTAGGTGACGTGATGACTGCTATCCTGCGCGGGAAGCGCGGAATGCTTCTTTTGCAATGCTGTTCGAACAGACCTTCGGCATCGAGTTTCTTCTTGAGTTGCTCGAATTGCAGATAGAGTGCTCCGATACCGGCAGGTTCCATATACCTGACGTAGAACTGATATTCTCCACGTTTTTCGTAGACGCTGACAGAGCCGAGTGTGACCACTTCCATGCCTTCTTCGATACGCGCCGGCACATCATCGGCATAGCGTTTGAACATCACGGCTCTGATCTGCGCTCCTGCGTCCTTGAGCGAAAAATACCAGTGACCTGACGAATGACGTGTGAGATTGGACACCTCACCTTTCATCCAGACATCATGCAGTCCGGCATTGGTTTCGAGTATCTGCTTGATATGGCGGGTGATATCGCTGACCGTAGAAATGATTTTTGGTGGAGTATCTGGCATTGTGTTTGTGAGTCCGGCTGTCCGGCACCTTTCGTATATACATAGCGTACGATGCCGCGCTTGAGGCAGCTATCCCATATTGTATAACATCATCCGGCAAACTGGTATCACGCAAACAAGGCGGGGGCTGAATCCCGCTTTGGGTGGCTCCGTTCTTCCAATTATCGAAAATCTCCCCAGAGGCGTCAGGAAATCACTATAATTACAATCTACATTTCGCTGCCGGGAAACGGCAGCGCGGGAGAGTCTGTCGACATGAAGAGCATTTCTCATTTTTCGGTTTTGATAATAAGCCCTGAGTATTCTTCGAAAGAATTCATCGACGCTGTAATAACGCATAATGGGCTTGAGAATATGCCGGTCAACATCTATGGGACCGACACATTACTTGCGGCAGGTGAAACGCGCACGCCCGACGGGCTGGCAGGCGAAGGTGATGATCCCACCAGGATCGCTGCTGAAATCTATGACCGCGAAGTACATGGCTGGAGCGGTCTTCGCCGCACGATCAATGTCTCACTTGTAGACATCGTGATAGCCGACTATACCCCTTCGCTTGTCTATATGGATGGCAGACTTTCGTCACGCGGCGCGATTTCATTGCTGCTCAATCTACAGAATCAGCTCCGTGACATTCCCCCGTTTCTATTTGTCACCGATGACGCTCATAAGGACGAAGGGGCGCCCTCGCAGTGCGGTGAATCAGTCGAGTCTCTTCTCAGCAATCTCGGCCGTTCGCGCCTCAGATTCAAATTCCATCGTAAGAGCGATGCGCCCGAGATTTTCCGGGAAGAAATCTACAGGCTGCTCAGAGATCGGGATTCGCTGATTGAATTTGTCAATCTGAAATCATCGAGCGAGCCGGAAACCGGCAGTGATGAAAACCGCACCTGGGTGAAAATCAGGCGCTCTGCCGACACTGATTACCGGTCATTCCAGAAACTTTATGTAGATATATTCGGACATAAGCCGCGTCCTGCCGGCGTGCTGTTTCGCAGGACTGAAAAAGGCGCGATCGAGCTTTTTTCACCTTCCGTACGTCCTGCCAAAAACAAGCTTTCAGAACTTTCCACCGACATCAGCGACCTGCTGCCAGTCACATCACGCACATGGATTTCGCATAAAACCGGACGTATAGCGTTTCAGATCGCAGAGTCTTCCGGCGATGCGGACAGCAGCCGCATCGCCATGCGGTTGCCATCGGTAACGGGCAGGCTTTCCGGGCAGCGGGTTTTCGAGGACATCGTGACGGGGGCATTTCCGCTTGCGCCTCAGGGGTCTGGCGTGACAGTTTCCATTCCTGCGATCAGATCACTTCTCGCCCAATTGCGACTCCCCGCGGGCGAGATCGACACACAGGTCTTCAGCCACGTTTTCAAGACTTTCCCGGCGATCCAAAGTGTAGCCGGACTCCCGATTGGAGAAAACCCGGCGATCGCGGCAATGTGCGAAAAAATGGTCTCCGATCTCGCGTTCGAACGCGCCGGTCAGGATGTCGTTTTTACTGTTTCCGACACCGCGCAGGGCGCGCGCTGTCCCGAGGAAATTCGCATTACGGTTCAGGCGCTTCTTGTTTCACCTGTCGGAGTGACACCTGCGCTGTGTTATATCGACAACATACTTGACGCGTTGCGTCTGCTCGAAGCTCCGCGTCCGATGGCTGGCGCATGCGTCGAGACGGCATCGCTGTATGGACTCAAGATCGCTCCCCGTCACGAGGTTTACGAATTGTCACTTGATTTCAAACCGAGTGCCGCTGACACGTCGCAGGCCGAAACCCAGCGCTTCGTGCAGGCCACTCTGTACATGCTGCATGAATTCATGTCTTCGCTGATCGTGCAGGACTTGCGCCGTGACATCAGCATTTTCGATCTGATCGGGCCTTCGATGATCGGCCCGTCGAGTTCGCACACGTGCGGGGCCAATCGCATCGGGCGGCTCGCGCGCCGCACTATCGCTATGCTGATACCGCCGGAGTTCGATCCCGAAAGCGATGTATTATGCCTTTCAGCAAGATTGCATAATTCGTTCCGAAAGGCAGGCGAGGGGCATCGCACGCACAACGCGCTTGCGGCGGGACTGCTCCATGATCTTCCACAGGATCACACAGGCAATGAAAACGAACGTCTCGATCCGTGGGGCGAAAATCCACCGGAAGGCAGACCCGACAACATCGCGTTCTATGACTTCAGACCGTGGTACAACGGCACGGAACCCATGACCTGCAGGTGGGTGCTTGATGACGGAAAGGCGATAGATGTCCACTGGGCAGGGTATCACAAATTCAATCCTACAAAAAACGGTGCGGATATTCCGTTGCCTGAAACTCATCCGTCAGACCTCCATGAAAACTCGGTGGCTATCGTCGCTGCCGCCATGCCGCGCGATTCTTTCGGGAAGGATAGTGTCAAAAACAGGCTGTTGCTCAATCCTGAAGACAGGGAATTCAGATGGGATGATTTCGACATAGTTGTAACCGGTGAATCACTTGGCGGCGGCAAGATACGCATGAGAAGCGCAGGCGGGAAGTGGCTCGCGGAGCGGCGTGAGTACTTTACATCGAGGGGATGGGCGTCTCCGTCTCCTGAATTGGTTTTTGTGCCGCGCGACTCGGAAGCTGCGCCACTCGACGGCAATCACGCATTTGACTATCCCGGTATTTCCAACCTCAATCCGATATATCCTCCAGAAGGAGAGCAGGCCACGGAAGATGTGTTGCCATATCATGATCTCGACTCGATGATCGAATATGCCAACATCAGCGGACGTGATCTTTTTCGCATAGCAATCGACTACGAAACATGGTGTCTTGGGCTGAAATCCAGTGAGCGCATAACCGAAAAAATAATCCTCGAAGCACGGGAAATGCTCCGTTCGCTCGACGAGAGCAGTCAGCCGTTCGGAGATATCGATTTCGACTCCAATACGCCCGAAACGAGCAATGTGATAAAGACATACATGAATCTCCGGGAGGCGTTCAACAACGTTAACGCAGAATTTCTCGGGAACAGCTTCTACGATGCCGTATCGGGCGCGATAACGGCCATGACGCGCAACGCGTTTTCGCAGTTGATACTCGCAGCGCCGACCGGCGGGGCGTGCGGCGTGCTGCCCGGAGTATATCGCGCTCTGAAAAATATAAAAGTGACATCGGGCCAGATGAGCGAAGAGGAATTCGAGGAAAAGGCCGTGCGATCGCTCCTTGTATGCGGCTTTCTCGCTGCTCTCACGGCCAACATTGTGCCGCCCTCCGGCGCGGAGAAAGGCTGCCAGGCCGAGACCGGCACGGCGTCCGGCATGGGCGCAGCATTCGCTACGTACTTCCTTGACGGCACCCGCGACCAGACGGTCAACGCGATGATCCTCTCCATGAAAAATTCACTCGGGCTTGTGTGCGATCCGATAGCTGGCAAAGTCAATACGCCGTGCATCAAGCGCAATGCGTTCAAGGCAGTCGAGTCGATGATCGGAGCATGGCTCAGTCTCAACGGGATCGTGTCGTTTGTCAGTCCCAATCAGGTCGTCAAGGCAATGTCACAGATCGGGGACGACATGGCGAGCCGTTATCGTGAAACATCTGAGGGCGGCCTTGCCAAGACGATCGACGGTCTCAAGGAACGTATGTGCAAGTTCGGATGATTTTTCAGACTGTTTCGAACGAATAAATACCATCGCAGACGAAGAGGTATGCGCAGCCGGTGCACTCGGGTTTCCGCACGCGCCGCTGCGCGAGCCATCCGGAAAGGCTTGTGCCAGAGTCGCCGACGAATACCATGTGCCGTGACATTTTCTGCATGTCGGCAGTGGCGAAGCTTTCGTATCCGGGCAGGCAGCATGGCGGTGTGTTGATGACCTGTATCCTGAGGTCGTCGCCCCATCGTTCGATGACTTCTGCTATCACGGGTGCGGCGGATTCCGCAGCGACAGCATATTCGGCGGTAACTGCGCCGAATGGGGTGAGCGACTGGATGTTGAGCGTCTCGATGCCGAGAGAAGCCACAAGCCCGGCGAGTTGAGGCAGGGCATGCAGGTTGAGCGAGGTTAGTGTCGTGTTGACAGCGACGTCAAGGCCTGCGTCTTTCATGGAAAGCACGTTTTTGATTCCAGACAATGTGGCATCGAAGCTGCCCGTTGCGCGTGTGTGAGCATCGTGCAGTGCAGGGTTGCCCGAGTACAGCGAGAAGAGTATTTCCGAAAGGGACGTATTTACGAGCAATCCTGCGAACTGCCTGTCGGCAAGCGCGCGGCCATTTGTTGTCATCGAGATTTTAGTGTATCCGGC
>CAZQSL010000148.1:0-7912 GCA_964595945.1 uncultured bacterium | reverse complement strand
GTAGTCGATATGCGCTGCGAGTATGAGCACATCGTCATACGTCAGGCCTGCGCCGTCGGCGAGGCCTCTAAGCTGCTCTCGGATGTCTTCGGAGATGTATTTTTCCATAAGCTTCGCATGGGTGAGCATAGCGCCACGCGGATTGGAATAAGCCTTGGACCCGCCTTTGCCAAGCATCGAATATTCCTTGACCCATTTTTCGTAGACCTGTTTTTTCAGATAGGCATCGTAGAGAAAAGCGATTTCCGTTTTCATCAGCGAGCCTTCCTGAAAGCCCATTTCATAGGGCGTGCCCTCGACATAGAGCACATTCATTCCGTTTACTACATCACGACGCCCCGCCGCATTGGCAGACACGGCGCACAGGATGACAATCGCGAGCATGCAAATAACGAGACTATAATACTTTTTCATTTCCAGGCCACCTTTCCTCATATCATTTTTGTTTAGTAATAATATTTTGTTCAGCGTCAGCCCGTGTTGGTCTATAATATTCAGACACACGGATGCCGCTATAAGTATATATTAAAAAGCGCCCGTGCGAACAAATTATTATGGGGACACTCCATGAGCCTATTCGACACACTCGCCGACATCACCTCCGATGGTAAAAAACCGTCGAAACCACAGCCGGGCGAGCCCTGCATAATCCCCGCTCCCGCATCGCTGAAGCGCACCTCCGGCATGATGCCGCTCAAGGATGCCGCCATCCGCTGCGAAGGAGACGGCGCGGAGCAGGCATGGCAGTCGATCAGCGACATCGTCCACCGCGCAGCCGGCGCGCCCATTTCTCCTTCGGGCACAGGAGCCACTGTGTCATTCGCCATCGACTCGGCTCTCACTGGCAAGCTCGGCACGGAGGGCTATACTCTTTCGATCACCCCCAAAGGACTCACCGCCCGCGCAGCCACATCAGCAGGCCTCTTCTACGCCGCGCAATCCATCCGCCAGCTACTCCCGCCCTCTGCCGAAAAAGGTCCGCTCGGTACACCAGCCTCACTGCCATGCCTCGAAATCGAAGACTCGCCGCGATTTCCCTGGCGTGGTCTCATGATCGACTCGGCACGCCATTTTTTTCCGGTCGCTACCATCTTGAAATTCGTCGATATCATGGCACTTTATAAATTCAACCGCCTCCACCTCCACCTCATCGACGACCAGGGCTGGCGGCTCGAACTCCTCACCATGCCCGAACTCACCGCCAAAGGCAGCAGCCGCCGTAAAAGCACTCCCCTCGAATTTCCCTTCGGCGCAGGACCGGCCCACAGCGGCCACTACACACAGACGGAAATCCGCGCGATCATCGCACACGCCGCCGCGCGCCATATTACCGTCATCCCCGAAATCGAAATGCCGGGCCACTCCCAGTCGGCATTTCCATCCCATCCGGAAATCACCTGCACGCGCGGCAGATTCGACGTGCGCACCCGTTGGGGCATCAACAAGGACATCATGTGCGCCGGCTCCGACGAGACATTCGCCTTCATCGAAAAAGTACTCGCTGAAACGGTCGAAATCTTCCCTTCCGAATACATCCACATCGGCGGCGACGAAGCGCCCAAAGACCGCTGGAAATCCTGCCCGAGATGCCAGGAACGCATCAAACACGAAAATCTGCGCGACGAACACGGACTCCAGAGCTGGTTCATCCGCCGCGTCGAAGACTACCTCCACATCCTCGGCCGCAAGCTGATCGGCTGGGACGAAATCCTCGAAGGCGGCCTGCCCCCACGCGCCACCGTGATGAGCTGGCGCGGCACTTCCGGCGGCATCAAGGCCGCAAAACAGGGCCACAAGGTCATCATGTGCCCCACAAGCCACTGTTACTTCGACTACCGCCAGGCACTGCTGGGCGAACCCATGTCGATGATCGGCCCACCCCTCTCGATCCGGCGCGTCTACTCCTTTGATCCCGTGCCGGCCGAACTACGCGGCACACCGGGCGCCGATTGCGTACTCGGCACCCAGGCCAATCTCTGGTCGGAAATGATCGCCACTACGCGCCACCTCGAATACATGGCTTTCCCCCGCGCGCTCGCTGTCGCCGAAACAGCCTGGTCACCCGTCGCGGCAAAGGATTTCGACTCTTTTTCCACCCGCACCCAGCCGGCGCTCGAACGTCTCGCCGCTCTCGATGTCAACTTCCGCCGCCCCCGCTACAAATGATCGCCGAATGTCATTTATTGTATTATTAATAAATACCATATAAACTAATACGCGACGCAGTCGCGATGCGATCACCGCCCAGCGGCGACACCTTTCACTTTTTTCGGAGCACATCCGGCACATGCCGCCAATGCGAATAGTACACACATCAGATGCCAACATCGGTCGCAGATTCCCACACCTCGACAAGCGCACCGAGTCCCTTCGCACGTCCGATCTCGCCGCCGCCTTTTCTCAGGTGATTGACTTCTCCATCTCCAAAAAAGCCGACATCCTCATCGTCTCGGGCAACCTCTTCGACAAGCGCAACCCCGATCGTTCGGCCGTAGCCTTTGCAGTCGCGGAAATCATGCGACTGCACAAGGCATTGCCCGCCGCGCACATCGTACTCACCCCTTCCGCCGACGAAATCAGCATCAGTCCCGAAGGCCGGTTCGAAAGTAGCCTCACTGTCTTCGAGTCCATGCCATTCGTGACCATAGCAGGCTCGTCGGCATTCCCCGAAACGTCACGCATCAAAATCAAATCGCGACAGATATGCATCACGGCCGCCATGCCGGACTTCTTCATGTCACCCGACTTCACAAAAAAGGCGCTCACCGCCTGCCGCGAAGCATTCGGCATCTTCGTCATGTCCGCTCGCACCCGCCGCGGCGCGCTCGTCACTGACGACCGCGACATTTTCGAACACCGCATCCTCGACCCACTCCAGGAACGCGGCTACCGCTACGCCGCCTTCGGCGGCCTTCAGGGTATCGAAATCACCGAACACGCCTCTCTCCTCGCTGTCTTCCCCGGCACCACCGAACGTCTCGACATCGCACGGGACCGCGACCGAAAACACTTCGTTTCCATCACCGTCGACGACTCCCGCATCACTTCCGTCGAAAAAATCCGCATCAAAACCCGCCCCGTCGAAAATATCGCCATCAACTGCTCCACCGCCACCAAAGCCCAGGAAATCGATAATCACATCACCGACAGCGACATCAGGGAACACAAGGACAAGATCGTCGTCGTCTCACTCAATGGAAACCTGCTCCACGAACAGTTCGACGCTTTCAGAAACGGCACGCCACTCGCTACCTTCGCGTCACGTTTCGCCGCCGTCCACATCGAAAACAATCTCGTACTGCTCGAAACCACCGAAAACTTCAACTTCGACTCACTCCGCGTCGGCACTCCAGCCGAAGAATTCACACGCACCGTCGAACGCGAAATCGCCGAATCAGCATCGACCGGAGCCGAAGCGCGCCTGCTGCGAAAACTCCTCGAAATGGGCATCAGGGAGATTCAGGAAGAAGCATGATCATAAACTCGATCGAAGCACACAACTTCATGCGGTTCCGGGATTTCATCCTGCACGATATCCCCGAAAAGGGACTCATCGGCATCTTCGGCGACAACGAAACAGGCAAATCCACTCTCGGCGACGTCATCGGCTACTGCCTCTTCGGCCGCACCCCTCGCGCCGAATCAGCCGCACCAGACAAACTCATTCGATGGAACTCCGACTCCTGCTCCGCCGAACTCATCTTCTCCTCCGCCGGACAGCGCTACCGCATCTCCCGCCTCCTCCGCCGCGACGGCTCCGCCGAAGGCTCTCTCACCGCCATTCCCTCCAACGTCACACTCGCCTCTTCAAGCGAAGAGATCGCCGCTGCCGCAGAAAGTATCCTCGGCTTCGGATTCCGCGAATTCCGCCACTCCACTTTTATCGCTCAAAACGAACTCGGCATCATACTCCACAGCACCGACGACCGACGCCAGGTCCTCAACAACATGCTCGGCGTCGGATTTATGGACCGTATGGCCTCAAAATGCTCCGACAAACAAAAAAAACTGCTCGGCGACGCTGCCGCGCTCCGCGCCAAACTCGCCGACAAAACGGAAATACTCGACGTCTACCGCTCACGTCTCTCCGAACTCGAACAGGCCCGCATATCTCTCAATGACGTCGACGCACGTCTCGCCGAAGCCGAACGCAACCGCGACCAGACCCAGTCGACCATCAATCTCCTCCATGACATACGCCGCAAATCCGACCAGCTCAGCGTACTCGACGCACGCATCAAAAACCGGCGCGAACACATGCGCCGCATCGAGGCCGAGTGCAGCGTGCTCATTCGCGAAACCGAACGCCTCGACACCATCAATGCCTCCATCTCGGCAAAACAGGCCGAAATCTCCACCATCAAAAACACCAGCCTCCCGGCCATAAAAGTCAAACACGAAATGCTCCGCCAGGCCGCCGACGTCATCGATCACCTCCGCACGGCTGACAGCCAGATCGCCGAAACCACTGCCATGCTCGACGGCCTCGCTAAATCTCTCGACGACATCTCCACCGCCGAACACGACTTCGAAACTCTCCGCCGCGACCTCGTCATGCTCGAATCCGAAATCGCATCACTCCCCGACGAAGCATCTTTCAGAAAAGACACGGCCGAACTCCTCCGCGACACCGAGGCTCTCACTCAAACCATCAACGATGCCCGCAGAGAATACACCCAGCGCATCGATACTCTCCACGAATCCGAGCGCAACCTCGTCGCCCAGCGCGAAAAAACACAGAAACAGATCGAAGGCGCCGACCTCCCCACCATCGACACTCTCCAGCAGGAAGCCCTCGGCATGGAAGAGCTATCCGCGCGCCGCAGCCGCGATATCAGTGCCGGCGCAGGCGGCATGTTCCTCATCGCCGGCGTCGCTCTCTCTGCCGCATTCGCCAACCCACTCTTCATGCTATTCGCGCTCGGCCTCATCCCCGCCGGCGCAGGCGCCATCTACATGCAGTCGAAATCACGCGACATCGCCGCGCGCGCAAAACAGATCACTGCCGCATCCCAGTCATGGTCTGTCTCTCGCCGCAACATCGCCGAAATGATCGACGCGGTAAAGGATACGGACACCCAACTCGAAACCATACGCAATGAAATCCGCTCGCTCGATGAACTCGGCCGCGCTCTCGACCGCATCCGCACCACTGGTTTCCGAGAAATCGAACAAGCCGCTCGATTCCTCGACATAGCAGGCATCCCCCAGCTCGAATCTGCCGGCAATCTCATGAAACAGATACTCAGCAAATATGATCACCTCCTGCCCATCACCGGCGACAGTCTTCCCTTCGCCGCCATCTTCAGATTCGAGATAAAAAGTTACGTCAGGGAAAAACAGGCACGGATGGAAAACCTTCAGGTACGCCTCGCAAGCGCCGAAGACCTCATCGCCTCCCGCCCGGCCGTCGAGGAAAAAGCAGCTCTCATACGGGCATCCCTCGACTCTCTCACTGCCAACGCCGCCGACCTCCGCGCCACCCTCGGATCTCTCGGCATCGATAACACTACCGAAGAATCTCTCAAACTCGACAATGACAATCTCGAATTCCGCATCATCGAGCTCGACCGCGAGATCGAAGAACTTCGCGCCGAGGCCATGCGCCTCGACGGTCTCCGATCTGAAATAGCACGCCTCGAAGAAGACCGCCGCGCCACTATCCGCGAAATCGATCAGGACCTCATCCGATATTATGAACTCCGCGAAACCGTCCACGATATCGACTTTTCCGACACAAGATTCGACGCTCTCTACGCACAACTCGATCAGGACAATTCCCAGATCGACGAAGTAACCGGCGAACACCAGCGTATTTCCGCTGCCTGCGAACGCCTCGAATCCGAACTCGCCAACGCCACTTCCCTCGAATCCGACATGAAGTCCATTTCCGCCGCGATCAAAAATGCCGAGAACAATTCACTCAACTTCCGAGAGCTCGAAAATCTCTTCAGACTCACCGGCTCCGACATCCGCAAGCGTCTCGTCCCCCAGATCGAAGCCTACTTCGGATGGGTCCTCCCGCGCCTCACACGAGGCCGCTACAACCGCGTAAAGCTTGATGACGATTTTTCGATCAGCGTGTGGTCCGACGAGTTCGGCGGCTTCGTCAGCCTCGACTCGCTCAGCGGCGGCACCGCCGATCAGCTCCTCATCTCCCTGCGCCTCGCCTTCGCGCGCGCTTCGTTCGCTTCGTCCGGTAATTCCGCCAACTTCCTTTTCCTCGACGAACCCTTCAGCGCCTTCGACGAGTCACGCCGCGAACTTTTCTTCAGCCTGCTTCAGTCGCTCAAATCCACCTTCCAGCAGATTTTCATCATCTCGCACCTCCCGGACCTCGAAGATTTCGTCGACTATTATATCAAGCTCGAAATGACTCCCGAACAGCTCCCCTCATACACCAGCTGGGTCTGAGTCGTTATCCTTTTCACCTGCAATCTTTCTACATTGTCCGGTACTACAAATGAAAAATCACATCGCAGTCATCGACGTCGGCACCAACACGGCGCGCCTCGCCATTTTCGAGACCAAGGCGCAATCCCTGCCTGTCCTCGTACATGAGCAAAACCGTATCACGCGGCTCGGTGAGGGCTTGTCAATCACTGGCATGATCTCGCCGCAGGCATTCGCGCGCACACTGCAGGCCCTTCGTGATTTTCGCATCGAAGCATCAATTTGGAGTGCCGCCTCCATCGGCGCCATCGGCACCGAGGCGCTCCGCCGCGCTGCCAACGGACAGGATTTCATCGACGCGGCCGCCGCTTCAGGCATTACGATCGCCCCCGTTTCAGGCAGCGAAGAGGGTGCGCTCGTCTTCGCCGGAGCCACCGCCTGCATGCCTCAGAAGAGCGTACCGGTACTCGTAGTCGACTCCGGAGGCGGGAGTACCGAGCTTGCCTTCGGCATGCCTTCCACCAGTCCGCAAGTCATCAGCCTGCCCTTCGGCGCGGTCAATTCGAGAGACAGATTCTTTTCGGCCGAAACGCCACCGGACAGCGAAATCACTGCGATGCGATCATACGCCACCTCGGAAATTTCCAGCGCCGCGGCGCGGATGGGAGTACCGCATGGCGTGACCGCACTGGCAGTGGCAGGCACGATCTCCACGCTTGCGATGGCTGATCTCGCACTTGAGGAGTTCGATCCGGGCTCCATCCACGGGCACATCATCACGGCGGCCAGACTTAGCAGCCTCACGCATTCGCTCTGCGCGATGGACACCGCCGCGCGCGCCGCTATCCCCGGCATGGAGCCCGGACGCGCTGACATCATCCATGCTGGCGCACTGATTTATGATTCGCTCGCGCAGGCGCTTTCGCTCGATGCGATCACCGTTTCGCTATGCGATATCAGACACGGCCTCGCAACGCGCATAATGACAGAGCACGGATTTGATTGATAAGTGAGGATTGTGCTACTTTTTCTCGATGGCATTCACAAGACTTTTACGGTCTTCCGGCGGAAGGCTGCGTATCCAGTGCGTGAGACTGATAATACGCTCGATGATCGCGGGATCGAGCACATGCTCCACTTTACAGGCTGACTCCTCGGCACTGTCCTCGTCGACTCCCAGAATATCGTGGTAGAAAGCGGAAAGGTCCTTGTGCCGGCGGTTTACACTGATGGCAATATTCTCGCCCTCTTCGGTGAGCTTCACCTGACGCCATTTCTCATGGATCACATATCCAAGCGAAGCGAGACGTTTTATGCCGCCGTTGACACTCGGCATCGTCACCTTCAGATGCTCGGCTATGTCTACGACCTTCACAATGTCCCGCGTCTTCTGCAACACATAAATCGCTTCGAGGTAGTCTTCGAGCGCGGCAGTGATCCCGCTGTTTTCAGACATGGATACCTCCCATTGTCATGGCAAATCAACATATTCCTTTCAATACAGCCACGGTCGACAATA
>CAZQSL010000147.1:0-7947 GCA_964595945.1 uncultured bacterium | reverse complement strand
ACGTAAGCAAAAAAGTGAAAAAGTTCCCCCTCAACCTCGGCCTCGACATCAAGGGCGGCGTCCAGATACTCCTCGAAGCGATCCCGCCGAAAAACGAGCCGCTCACCCCCGAAATGATGCTCGGCGTTGTCGAAGTCATGGAAAGACGACTCAACCCCACCGGCACACGCGAAGTCACGATCACCAAACAGGGAGAAAAGTACGTCAACATCGAAATCCCCGGTGAAAGAGACCCCGATAAAGTAGAAAAACTGATCGGCAAAACCGCCAAACTGCAATTCATCGACACACGTGGCGAACAGTGGAACTCCGGCGACACCGTCCCCGAAGACGCCAAGGTCATGTTTTCCGGCGACGACCTCAAAAGAGCCCAGGCCGACTTCGACCAGTACGGCAAACCCTGCGTCTCGTTCGAATTCAACAAGGAAAAAGCCGAAGAATTCGGCAAATACACAGCCCGAAACATCGACCGCCCGATGGCAATCGCCCTCGACAAAAAAGTCGTCTCATGTCCGGTGATCCGCAGCGCGATTTTCGGCGGACACGGCCAGATATCCGGCGACTTCACCGCCGAAGAAGTCCAGGACCTCGTCACGGTACTCAACTCGGGCCGCCTGCCAGTCGACGTCATGATCGCCGAAAAACGAGCCGTCGGCCCCTCCCTCGGCGCAGACTCCATCAGAAAAAGCCTCATCGCAGGCCTCGTCGGCGTCGTCCTCGTCCTCATCTTCATGGTAGTCAACTACAGACTCCCCGGCATCATCGCCAACCTCGCACTACTCCTCTACTGCCTGATCAACCTCGGCATACTCAGCATGTTCAACGCCACACTGACACTCCCCGGCATCGCAGGCTTCATCCTCTCCATCGGCATGGCCGTCGACGCCAACGTCATCATATTCGAACGCCTCAAAGAAGAACTCCGTCTCGGAAAATCCCTCAAAGCCGGTCTCGAAGCCGGATTCACAAGAGCATTCCCCGCCATCCTCGACTCCAACGTCACCACCCTCATCGCCACCGTCGTCCTCTACGCCATGGGCACCGGCCCCATCAGAGGATTCGCCGTCACACTGACTATCGGCATACTCGTCAGCATGTTCTCCGCACTCTTCATCTCGAAAACATTCCTCGTCTTCATCACATACTCAAAAGCATTCCAGTCACTCGGCCTCTATGGCGTCAAACAGCCGAAAACAGACAAACCGTTGGCAGACATACGCTGATCACCAGCAACCGGACCTAATTCTAAGGAGGCATACCTCACAGTGGGCGGCAAAAAAGGACTATTCGACATAATCAAACATCGCAACAAATGGTTCATCATCTCCATACTCATCGTCATACCCGGCATCATATCACTACTGATGCCCTCACGCGGACTCAACTATGGCGTAGAATTCACCGGCGGACGCATCATCCGCTTCCAGGCTGACCGCAAAATCTCCACCACCGACATCGAAAACGTATTCTCACAATACGCACCCGAACTCAAGCACTCCTCCCCGCAAATCCTCTCGGGCGGCAAAGAATTCACCATCAGAATCCAAAGCCCCAACAAACTCGCCGAAGTCAAAAGAAAAAGCAGCGAAGAGAGAAAACGCGACTCCGAAAAATTCAACAACAGCATCTACAAACTCAAACTCGGCCTCAACCACCACCTCCGCGACAACGATCACACAAAAATCGTCCTCAACAACGTAAGCGGCGGCATCGACGAAAAACGTATCACCAAAGCCCTCGCCGACGCAGGCTTCACGGGCATCACCGCAAAAATCACATCCACACACGAAAACCCCCGCGAAAAAGCATCGGACCCCCGCACATTCAACACCACTATCGCCCTCTCCGGCGCGACCGAAAAAGACAGCGAAAAAATCCACAACGCAATCTACGAAAAAGTCGGCGGCTACAGAGAATTCGAAAGCGACGACAGCATCGACCAACTCTTCGGCACATCACTCAAAAAACGCGCCGGACTCGCCGTCCTCATCGCCTCCATCGGCATCCTCATCTACGTCGCCATCAGATTCGAATTCTGGTTCGCGCTCGCAGCCATCGTCGCGCTCATCCACGACCTGCTCATCACCATCGGCCTCTACACGATCTTCCAGCTCGAAGTCGACAGCACGTTCGTCGCCGTAGTCCTCACCATCTTCGGCTACTCCATCAACGACACCATCGTCATCTTCGACCGCATCCGCGAAAACCTCAAAAAAGACAAAAAATCACCATTCGACACCCTCGTCAACAACTCCCTCTGGGAAACCATGACACGATCCATCAACACCGTCCTGACCGTCGAACTCTCCATCCTCGCCATCATGATATTCGGCGGCCTCAGCGTCAAGACATTCGCACTCGGCCTCTTCGTCGGCATCGGCAGCGGATGCTACTCATCCATCTTCATCGCCGCGCCCCTCGCATTCGTTTTCAAAAGCGCAGCAATGAAAAGAGCGGCAGCCAAAAACACCACAGGCAAACCCGGCCAGCAAGGCGCAAAAACACCCGGCACTCGCCCCATCACAAGCACAGACACCCCGACAGCGAAAAAACCATCCAAAACCGAACCCAAAGTCAACAACAACATCCCCAAACCACCCACACCAGACGACAGCGGAGACTCCTCGAAATCATCCGCCGCCAAGAAAAAAGGCAAACAGCGCCGACGCTGACACCGCACAGACTGCTACTATAGCGCCACATCACACGAACCGGGCTTCCCATCACGCCAGCGGGATGCCCGGTTCACTAATTAAGGTTAGAATATCTTTGACATACAGCCAGCCAGTACCCACAACCATAACCACACCGCCACACGGCGCTGGCCGGCATGTCTCCGACCAAAAGGGCAACGTCCCTTCTTGACAAGGTAACCGATCTATATGTCCAACCTCGAATCCATCTACCACTGGGAAGAAACCACCCCCGACAAACACCTCCTCAAACACCTCTCCACATCCCTCGACCTGCACGAATCCTACACCCGCGCCATCATCAACCGTGGCGTCACCACCGTCGAATCCGCAAAACTCTACATCGAACCCGATGCCGGCCTCATGCACTCTCCATCACTGATGAAAGACATGGACAAAGCCACCGAACGCATCGTCACCGCACTCTCCACCCACCAGCGCATCCTCGTCCTCGGCGACTACGACGTCGACGGCGTCTCAGGCACCGCAGTCCTCGTCTCATTCCTCTCAAGCTGCGGCGGCCACGTCAATTACCACATACCCGAACGCGCCACCGAAGGCTACGGCCTCTCCACCGATGTCGTCCGAAAAGCCAAAAACGCCGGCTACGACCTCATCATCACAGTCGACTCAGGCATAAGCTCCAACGAAGAAGCCCGCGTCGCCAAAGAAATCGGCATCGACCTCATCGTCACCGACCACCACGAACCTCACGAACAAATGCCCTGCGCCCTCGCCATCGTCAATCCCAAACGCGGCGACGACGACTACCCCTTCCGCGAACTCGCCGGCGTCGGCGTCGTCTTCAAACTCATCTGCGCTCTCGCACAACAACTCAACCTCGACCTCGACGAAGTCACCAACAAGTACATCGAACTCGTCGCGCTCGGCACCATCGGCGACCTCGTCCCACTCCTCGACGAAAACCGCTACTTCGCACGCCTCGGCCTCGCCACCATGACTCACACCAAAAACAAGGGCCTCTACGCACTCCTCGACGTTGCCAAAATCAGCGAAGACGAACGCCTCGACACCTTCCACGTCAGCTTTTGCCTCGCACCACGCATCAACGCCGCCGGCCGCATCTGGAACCCCCGCGCCGCCGTCGAACTCCTCCTCGGCACCTCACCCGACAAGGCACACAAAATCGCTGAAAAACTCGACGAAAAAAACCGCCTCCGCATCCGCGAGGAAGCCGTCATTTTCGAAAACGCCAAACGATCCTTCGAAGACTCCCACTCCATGCCGGACGACACCGTCATCCTCCTCTTCAACGAAAACTGGAACGTCGGCATCATCGGCATCGTCGCCTCGAAGCTCATGGAACGCCACTACCGCCCCGTCATCCTCGCCACTGTCTCCAAACAACCCGGCGACATCAAGCTGCGCCACCCCGAAAAAGGCCGCGTATGCCAATGCTCAGGCCGCAGCATCAAAGGCTTCGACATGTACGATGCACTCCGCGACTGCTCCGACCTCCTCATCACCTACGGCGGACACGCTCTCGCCGCAGGTCTCAAAATCTACGAAAAAGACCTGCCCGAACTCCGCCGCCGTTTCGGCGACATCGTCCGCAACCGCGTCGGCACCGGACTCCTCAAACCCTCCATCATGATCGACGCCGACCTCTCACTCTCCGATATCTCCCTCGACTTCGTCCGCCGCGGCCGCATACTCGAACCCTGCGGCGTCGGCAACCCCAAACCCATCTTCAAAGCCTCCGACGTCCAAATCCTCGCCGTCAGACCCTGCGGCCTCGACGGCAAACATATCCAACTCAAATTCGGACAAAACCACGATGTATGCGACGCCATCGGATTCGGACTCGGCGACCACTTCGACGCATCCATCCTAATGGGCGAACACGTCGACATCGCCTTCCAACTCCAGGAAGACAGCTTCGGCGGCCGCCCGAAAGCAAAACTTGCCATCAAGGACATGCGCCTCGCGCAATGATGACAATATCCCACGGGAGGCCCGCCAATGGACCTTAAAGAAAAAATCAGAAATATCCCAGACTTTCCCATCCCCGGCATCCTCTTCCGCGACATCACTACCCTGCTCGCCGATGCCGGCGCTTTCCGCGAAGTCATCGACCAGCTCGCGGCGCGATTCAAGGACGAAGCCATCGACTACATTGTCGTCATCGAAAGCCGCGGCTTCATCTTCGGCGCTCCCCTCGCCGCAGCCATCGGCGCGGGCCTCGTCCCTGTACGCAAACCTGGCAAACTCCCCGGCGAAACAATCTCCGAAGAATATTCTCTCGAATACGGCACCAACAAACTCGAAATCCACAAAGATGCGCTCCCGGCAGGCGCGAAAGTCGTCATCATGGATGATCTCCTCGCTACTGGCGGCACCGCAGCAGCAGCTTGCAAACTTGTCGAAAAACTTGGCGCGAAAGTCGTCTCCGCCGCTTTTATCATCGAACTCGATGATCTCCATGGCCGCGACAAACTCCCGGGCTACGATATCTTCACCCTCGTCAATTACTGATTTTTCCGAATAACCGCCACATCCACGGAGAGTCTTTGTATCCTGAAAGACTCTCCGTTATTTTTCCTGCCTCTGCCCCATTGATCCCGAATTCTGCAATAGAATTCGGGATAGCAGTCGCATGAAGGGATGAAATGCAAGGCGCAAGGAGCATTATTGCAGTGAGTAGTATTCGACATACGCAAACAAAATAATGCTCCGGCAACACGGCAGTTCGCCCTTATCGTGACTGCCAAATGCGGCAATATGTATTTTCTATTGCCGCATTTGGGTTGAGCGGAGCGTTGCTATTTGTATGTCCCGGCAGCATCGTCGAGCCAGGCAGGCGGGTCGATCGGGAACAGTATCCTGATGTGCGTGACATCCTTGAGTGCGTCGTCGACGCGGCCCGTGACGACGGGCATGGGCTGCCAGCCGCCGTTTTTGATGCGGACTTCGACGATAAGGCTCTGGAGCATGTCGCCGATGGTGCGTTTTTCTCCGTGTAGATATACGGGGCGCAGGAAATACTTGAAAAGCGGGGCGACTCCTTCGAGTGACGGGTCGGTGACCGATGCGGGGCCTATGACCATCCATTGGGTAAGCAGGCGCGCGTTGGTCATTTCGGGACTCATGCCGTGGTTGTCAGGTATGATCTGAAAACCGCCGATCTGTCCGGCCGGTGATGTGGAGATGCAGACGACGCCCGTGTGATTGGCGCGCAGGCGGCCGGGGCCGGTGAAGAGCGAGCCGTCGAAGCGGCCGACGCCCTGCACTGGCTTGAATACCTGGGCGATGATTTTGTTTTCGCCGTCGGGGTAGCGCATGGTGACGAGGCCACCAAACCGGTTTTCAAATTCGATTTCGGCGGGATAGCGCGCGGGGCGCCTGACGATGATGGTGATGACGTCGCCTTCGGCGGGGATGTAGGCCGCGGGGATGGGCGTGGCGGGCGCGGAGGCGCGCTCGACGAGCACCTGAGAGCCGATGATGGGGCTTTGCGCGCCGCCGAAGATACCGCTGCCGGCTGGGATGTCGGTGAATATGGTGGAGTTTCTGGAGTAGTAGGATTTGTAGTCTTTGGGTTGTGTGAAGAGTTCGGCGGGCAGGAGGCTGAAAAGGACGCCACGGCCGTTTTCGTCGCGTACCTTGATGTGGACCGCGTTGACGGCGGTAGCCGAGACTTCGCCGGGAGCGGCCCATGAACTCGCGGTATAGCCCTGTGTATTGACTGCGCCGGCGGGGAGTCTGACGGTACCGCACCGTGTCCACTGCTGTGTGGTGACGGGCTTATAGAAGATGCCGCCGCCGTTGGCGTTTTCGATGCGGAGCCGGAAAATTTCGGTGAAGCGCGGGTTGTTTTCGGGTTCGACGGCAGGAGTCGGGCCGCGCTGGCCGGAGAGCACGGAGCGGGCGGGACGCGCGATGATGATGGTGAGCAGGCAGAGGATGGCGATGCCGGCAATGTGCCTGAAAGTACGGCTGGAGATGGATAGTCTGGTCATAGCGCCTCGCCGGTAGCGATGTCGTATATGGCGGCGGAGAGCGGGTCGGTGTCGATGATGGCGGCGCTCGCGATGCCCGTGAGATAGCCGCAGCCTTCGCCTGGGTTGATGACAAGTGGGCTGCCGGCGCGCATGACGCGTTCGTGGGTATGGCCATAGAGGACAATATCGACAGGAAGTGCGGCGAGGATGTCGTCGGGCATGGGCTCGTGCATGATGGCAAATCGCAGGCCGGCGATTTCGGGGAATATGGGCCCTTTGGCGATAGTGCCGAAGGGTTCGATCATCCTGGAGAGATAGAGCCATTCGCCGTCGTTATTGCCGAAGACCGAAGTGAAGCTGTCGAAGGCTGCCTTGCGGAACAGCGGGGCCGCGAAGGGCGATACCATGTCGCCGCAGTGGATGACGTGCGTGACGCCGTTTGCCCTGAAAAAGTCGATGCCCCGCGTGATGCTCGCGAGATTGTCGTGTGTGTCCGAGATAACGCCGATTTTCATCTGTGGCCTCCCTGAGACTGTGCGCCGGCGGCTGGGTGGATCGGCGGGGCCGCGAAGTGGCGCCGTGAAATTTGAAATTTGTTTTTACAAAGGTTAGACTTTCTATCACGCACGCTGATTGCAGAGCATCCGGCCGCGCGGAGATGTGCTAACGATTCACTGATACATTATAAGACGGAATTCGTCGGCGGTCTCATTTTAATGGTAAAACTGGCAGGTCCGAAAGGAGTGCGAAATGGCAAAGAAAAAGACATCGGAAGACGCACGCAAGGCAGCGCAGGGCGTATCTACGCTCTCTGTGCATGGCGCGGAGCCGCGCAGGAAATACGCGGACAGCCTGACCGTGCCGATCGTGCAGACATCGACTTACATTTTTCACGACGAGAAGGACCTCAGCGACTACACGAGCGGCAAAAAATTCCGCTATGAGTATCTCCGCTATGGCAATCCTACCGTCAAGGCGGCGGAGGACAAGCTCGCGCTGCTCGAAGGCGCGGAGGCAGGTCTGCTGTTCGCCTCGGGCATGTCTGCTGTCACGTCTACACTGTTCGCACTGCTCAGCGGCGGCGACCACATCGTCATCACGGGCGACTGCTACAAAAAAACACGCCAGTTCGTAGCTACCGATCTCGGGCGCTTCGGCGTGCAGTATGACATCGTCTCCCCCACCGCCGAGGCGATCACTGCCGCGATCAAACCCAATACGAAACTGATCTTCACCGAGTCACCGACCAATCCCTACCTGTATGTGATAGACCTTGTCAAGCTCGTGGCCGC
>CAZQSL010000146.1:0-8030 GCA_964595945.1 uncultured bacterium | reverse complement strand
TTGATGAATGGTATGTTTTTCGAAGCGTGAAAGAGATCGATGGAAATGTGCCCCGTGTCGCCACCCCCCGTCGAACGCGTCGCCGCGCTCGCCCCAATGCACATGACCCAGATCAGACATCCCGACACGATCTCGCCCGTCCACGCGAGCGAACTGCCCAGCCACTCGGCCACTACTCCGCAGAATATCGCAAGCGACATCCCCACAAGGCTGACCGCGAGCGCCGCGTTTTCGACATGCGTCAGTATGGTATCGGCGAGCCGCGTCATCCTGCGTCCGGGCATTCGCACATTTTCCGTATCCCGCGCGGCGCCCAATTTCAGAATGCCCCCGTCGTGGCCAATGCGTACAGCATGAGTTTCTGCAGCACTTTTTCCTGCGCCGATGACGGCCGGTCGAGTTTCATGCGTTCCAGATAGACCGCGGCCGCCGCAGGCGGCGAGCCGATCTTGCCGATCTGGGCAATGCCAGGCAGACGGAATTTCTTCGAGTCGAGCGACGCCTTGAGCGTCTTGAGCGCCCTTGCGAGCGTCAGCTCGACATCAGTCAGTTCGGTGCCAAAGGGAAACACGGGGAAATAACCTTTTTCCTTATAGGGCCTCAGTTTCTTTTCGATCGTTTCCGGCAGGTTGTTTCTGAATGCGTCGGGGATGCGGTAATTAGCGGCTACCTTGCCGGCCGACCTGGCCTTTGCGAGCAGGCTTTCCTGAAACCGCGAATCGGTCACATTGAGCAGAGCCGCGAAGACATCCCGATCGGTGCGTCCTCTGAGATCGGCAATGCCATACTCGGTGACGACCACGTCGCGCAGGTGGCGGGGTATGGTGATGTGGCCGTAATTCCACACGATGTTGGACGTGACATCGCCGCCCTTCGTGCGGGTGCTGCGGACCATGATAATCGACTTGGCATCGGGCAGCGCGTGCGCCATGGCCACAAAATTGTACTGGCCCCCGACACCGCTGAGCACCTGATTGTTTTCGAGTCCGTCAGAGACGACGGCGCCATTCATGGTAGCCATAAGCCCGGTGTTGACAAAACGCGCCGCAGGGCGCTGGAGTATCTTGAGCCTCTCGTCGCCGTAAAGCTGGTTGATATAGGAAATCTCGCGCATCTGGATCAGTTGCTTTTCGTCATCAGGCATATCATGAAACGCCTGATAGAAATCCGGCGCGCCCATCATGAATCCGGCATGGATCACGGCGCCGCCATCGAGCCGGTCATTGAAGCATCGGGCAGCGATGGCCGCCACATTGGCCTCATCGGCGAGATCACCGCCCGCGATGCGGACACCATCCATGTATATTTCGCCATCCGTCACCGACATGCCTGGGCTGAAAAGACCACCGGGGCGGAGAGCTTCGAAATCATCGTCGTCAAGATAGCGGCGCAGCACCTTCTCACTGAGCAGCAGTTCGATCGTCGCGGCATCATAAGGGCCTGACTCGGCGAGTTTTCCCTCGCTGACGAGCCGCTGGATGCCACTGTTGCCATATACCTTTTTTTTGATTATGCCGTTTTCGTATAATTTAAGGAAACCCTCGGTCATCATTTCCGTACAGCCATAGAGACCCTCGGAAAAGACGTCCGTACCGCCGTATTTGGCGACTGCCGCGGCAAAGGGGCCTGTCGCGCCGAAATCCCCCGCGAATCTCACATAGACATCATTTTCGCGATGCCGCATGATGAGGCACTGCGCGATCGCGTCGCCGATCGACCCGATGCCGATCTGCAGGGTGCCGCCGTCGCGCACGAGCGTGCTGACATAGAGCCCGATCAGATAGTCCGCACTCGACACCGGCTCATGAGGCGGGCCAAAAAGCGTCATGTCGAGTGCTGGATTGTCCACAATCCTGTCAAACGATTCCTCGCCCTCGACTCCCGAGCCGTACATGAACGGCATTCGGGCATTAGTCTGCGCGACGAGTTCTATCCTGTTGCGCGTACCGCGCCGGGCAATGCTCTCCCACATCAGGTCAGTCGTCGCATCGGCATTGCATCCGAGACTGTACATGGTGCGGCCGCCGATTTGCTTTTTGGCGACAGTAGCAGCCGCCACATTGACACCAAGCTCGATCAGGTCACGCGCCACGTGCGTATAATTTGAGGAAATGTAGTACTGTTGAAGATGTTTATTAGAAAGAAATGCCGCCGGGGGCAGGAAAAACTCGATGATCTCCACATTGTCCGGCAACTTGCCACGTTTGACATCTCCGATCCACGCCGGGTCGACGTAATCGCCGAAAACACGTTCGAGTATCGGCCCGAGAAACCGTTTTTCGAGATCACTGCCCGGCGCCGGCTTTGCCAGTGTCAGGCCGCTGAGCATCGTCAGCTTCAGGCTGGAGTCATCCTTTGCGCGGCGGTATAATTCATTGGCGATCAGATTGGGCTTGCCCACGCCGATCGGCATGCCGAGCCTTATATCCCTGCCCACCGATGCGATCACATCGTCCACGCAAGCCTCAACATTATCATACATCCCCGGCTTTTCAGACATTACGGAAACCTCTATCAATTATTTGACTGCCATGACCCCGCAGCCAGAGGCCGGACCGCCACAAATACTATCCGCTGATTCAGCCCTGATTTTCCCCGCTGACAGCAATCTGCCTGTCCATCCTGTCCCTGCGCAGCTTGATCACCACCGGCACCGCAAGCACCAACATCAACACCAGAAACACAACGACAAACTCCGGTTTCAGCAGGTCCATCACCGAATGCACCCTCGTCAGCGAATGCCCGAAATAAGTATAGGCCGCCGTCGACGGGATCGCGGGCAACATCGTCGCAAGCAGAAAATCCCTGTAGCGGACCCTGCTGATACCCGCTACATAGCTCAGCGGATCGAACGGAGTGAAAAACCTGAGATAAAAGATCAGCAGAAAACCATTTCTCTCGACCATGCCATCTATCCTGCTCAGCCGGCTGCCGAAAATCTTCATCACCAGATCACGCCCGAGCGCGCGCGATACCGGAAAGACAAGCGCAGCACTGAAAAACATGGAAACAAGGCTCAGCACCGTCCCCTCCACCGGGCCGAACGCAATGCCGCCCGTGAGTGTGAATACCGTCACCGGTACCACCACAAACACGCTCCTCACGGTGAACAGTACCACAAACACCACAGGCGCATACGCGCCAAACGACAGCACAAACCCCTTGATCGCCATCGGCGACAGGCTGCTGATGTCAAACCAGTACAGGAGGGATACCGCTACTGCCGCGATTGCGAGCAGCACCGCTATTTTCACCGCCAGAGTGGCGGTTCTGACAATTTTCATCAAAATATCCTGACAAAAAAACAAGGGCGCGACCCTCCGTGCCCTTCGCCATTAAGTTTAACACACATTTCCCCAAATTTCCCGTGAATGTGCTATAATGCTGCATCAAACCTTATAGACTTGTATTATTTGGAGGATCAGCCTCATGGATTTCACCGGGCTTGCCAAAATCATCGAAGGAAAAACCAAAGTAATCTACGAAAACCCAGCAGACCCCTCAACCGTATTCATGGCATTCAAAGACGACATCACAGCCGGCGACGGCGTCAAACACGACATCATCGAGGGCAAGGCCCTCGTCGACTGGAAAACCAACCGCGACATCTACGAATACCTCAATAAATGCGGCATCCGCACCCACTATGTCTCAAGCCCCGAAGAAAAAGTCACCATCGTCAAAAAACTCGAACGAAAAATCAACCTCGAAGTAGTCTCGCGCCGCGTCGCTGCCGGCTCCATCCTCAAATGGGGCGGCATCGAAGAAGGCAAACGCTACGAACCCGTCTGCACCCAGTTTCACTACAAGGATGACCCCCTCCACGACCCAATGCTCGACGACCGATATATCGAATTCATGATCCGCGAAAAAAATGCCTTCGAATACTCCGAAATGCGCACCATCAACGATCAGGTATTCGTCTGCCTCGAAAAAGCTTTCGCCGCCTTCAACATCCAGCTCATCGACATGAAGCTCGAATACGGCCTCATCGGCGGCAAAGTCTACCTCATCGACGAAATCACCGGCGGCTCCTTCCGCCTCTGGCCTTACAAATCCACCAGCCCCGATCTCTCCAGGGACAACGTGCTGTCTGAGCTCGATCCCTCCGGCCGGCTCGACAAAGACAACTACCGCCTCGGCGGTGATCTCGCCGCCGTACAGACAAAATTCGAACAGATCTCTGCCATCACTGCGAAATTCGCAACTCTTTGACTCTGCGGTTTTGCGAAACGGTTTTTGCAAAAAACCACTTTCTGTGTTACCGAAAACCAAAACGCGGGATGTTTTGGAATTCCCGCACAACACCACTTCGAGGTGACCGCATGGAAAAAAAGTCCTCCAGATGTTCATGGCTATTCGCGCTGCTTATAGCGGCCGTCGCACTCAGCGCCCCCGGATGTACTCCCAAGAAAAAAATGACCGACGGAAAACCCTTCCCCGAAATCGCCATCCTCTATAACACTTCCGAAAGTCACAAAAAAGTCGCTGAAGTCATAAAACAGATGTGGCAGGACGAACTCGGCATCAAGACACAACTCACCAACGCCGAGTGGAAAGTCTACCTCAAGACTACCCAATCTCTCGACTACTTCGTCTCGCGCGCCGGCTGGATCGGCGACTACGACGACCCCAACACCTTCCTCGATATGTGGATAACCAAGGGCGGCAACAACCAGACCGGCTGGTCCGACAGCGAATACGACCGCCTCATCGACGCCGCCATGAAGGAAGCTGACGAACAGAAACGCTTCGGCATCCTCTCTCAGGCCGAGGACATTCTCATAAATAAGGGAATGCCCATCATCCCCATCTACTTCTACGTCAATCAAAACCTCGTCAAGGACTACGTCAAGGGCATGGCCTACAACCTCCGCGACCTCCACCCCATCAAGGGCGTATACATCGAAAAAGACGGCAAAATCCTTCCCCCCGCACAGCAGATATTCAAATTCAACAACGGCACCGAAATCGAAACGCTCGACCCCGCGCTCATGACCGGCAACGCCGAATTCAACATCGCCATGCAGGTCTTCGAAGGCCTCGTCGTCAACGATCCCAAAACCCTCGATCCCAAGCCGGGCATAGCCCACTCCTGGGATGTCTCCCCTGACAAGAAAACCTACACGTTCCACCTGCGCAAAAACGCGAAATGGAGCGACGGCACACCCGTCACCGCCGGTGACTTCCTCTATAGCTGGAAGCGCGCAATGATGCCGGAAACCGCCGCCGAATACGCCGGCCAGTTCGTCTACGTCAAAAACGCCGCCGCCTTCATCTCCGGCAAAGACAAAGACTTCAGCAAAGTCGGCATCAAGGTCATCGACGACTACACCATCGTCACCGAACTCGAAAACCCCGTCGCCTTCTGGCTCGACCTCGTAGCATTCCACACCTTCCTGCCGGTCAACAGAAAATGCGTCGAAAAATACGACGTCAAATGGACCCGCCCCGAAAACATCGTCACCAACGGCCCCTTCCTCCTCTCGGAGTGGAAACCCAAGGACCGCATGGTCATGGTCAAAAATCCCGCCTACTACGACGCGGCCAACGTGAAACTCTCGAAGGCCATCGCCTTCGCCCTCGATGACAACATCACCGGCGTCCAGATGTTCGAAGCCGGACAAACCGACTGGGTACGCACCATACCAGTCACTCTCGTCGACAAATTCAAGGGCAAGTCCGTCGCCCACATAGACCCATTCCTCTCCACATATTACTATCGCCTCAACGTCACCAAACCCCCGCTCGACGATGTCCGCGTCCGCAAGGCGCTCAATCTCGCCATCAACAAAAAAGCCATCTGTGAATTCGTCACACGCAACGGACAGACCCCGGCCACGACATTCGTACCCCCAGGCATCAAGGGCTACACACCCCCAAAAGGCCCCGGCTATGACCCTGACGAAGCCCGCAAACTCCTTCGCGAAGCCGGCTACGCCGTCAAAGACAAATAACCCCGCCCGGCGCGCAGAAACAGGTAACATCACACAATGGCGAAATATGCTGTCAAAAGGATACTCGGCGCGATCCCCGTACTGTGGATTATCATCACGATCACTTTCTTCCTCATGCGCATCGCTCCCGGAGGCCCATTCTCCAAAGAAAGGGTCATGCCCGCCGAGGTCGAAAAAAACATCGCCGAACGTTACCACCTCAACGACCCTCTCTGGAAACAGTACCTCGACTACATGGCTCACCTCGCCACCGGCGACCTCGGCCCCTCCTTTAAATACAAAGACCGCACAGTCAATGAAATCCTCTTCACCGGACTGCCCTACACGCTCACTCTCGGCGCTCTCGCTCTCGGATTTGCCCTCCTCCTCGGCATCCCCTCGGGCTGCATAGCCGCACTCAGGCAAAACTCCGGATGGGACTACCTCACGATGGCCGTCTCAATGATCGGCGTCTCAGTCCCCAACTTCATCGTGCTCTCCACCCTCATCTACTTCTTCGCCGTCAGGATAGACCTGCTGCAAGTCAGCGGCTGGGGCACCATGCGCCAGATGATCGCACCCGTAGTCGCACTCGGCCTGCCCTATGCCGCCTACATCGCCCGCCTCTCCCGCGCCGGCATGCTCGAAGTCGTCCGCCAGGACTTCGTCCGCACCGCCCGCGCCAAGGGCCTGCCCGAACACACCATCATCACACGCCATATCCTCAAGGCCGGCCTCCTGCCCGTCATCTCCTATCTCGGCCCGGCCGGCGCCGCCATACTCACGGGCTCCCTCATCATCGAAACCATCTCGGGCATACCAGGCATCGGCCGCGAATTCATCACCTCCGCCCTCAACCGCGACTACACCCTCACCATGGGCACCGTCATCCTCTACAGCTCATTCCTCATCGGATTCAACATCGTCGTCGACATCATCTACGCATTCCTCGACCCGAAAATCTCTTACGAATAACACCGGAGCGCCACCACACTCGAAATGACGAAACACACCGACACCAGCACATCACCCGCCAAAGGCACAAGCCTCTGGAAAGACGCGTGGCGCCGCCTCCTCAAAAACAAAATGGCCGTCGCCGGCGGCCTCATCCTCATCCTCATCTCCCTCATCGCCATCCTCACACCCTACATCGCCCCCTACGAATTCGACGCCCAACACCTCGGCGAAGGCAACATGAGCCCCTGCGCGAAATACTGGCTCGGCACCGACTTCCTCGGCCGCGACCTCATGACACGCATCATGTGGGGTGGCCGCGTCTCCCTATCGGTCGGCCTCCTTGCCACTCTCGTCAGCATCCTCATCGGCGTCACATACGGCGCCATCTCAGGCTACATCGGCGGCCGCGCCGACAACATCATGATGCGTTTCGTCGACATCCTCTACGGCCTCCCCTTCATGTTCCTCGTCATCCTCCTCATGGTCATCTTCCACGAAGTCCCCGCCGAAAAGAAAATCTACTTCCTCTTCATCGGCCTCGGATGCGTCCAGTGGCTCACCATGAGCCGCATCACGCGCGGCCAGACCCTCTCTCTCAAAACCCGCGAATTCGTCATGGCAGCACGCACATCCAGCGCCTCCACCCTCAGCATCATATTCCGCCACATCATCCCCAACCTCCTCGGCCCAGTCATCGTATACGCCACTCTCACCGTCCCCGCCATCATGCTCGAAGAAGCCTTCCTCTCATTCCTCGGACTCGGCATACAAGCCCCGATGGCAAGCTGGGGCTCTCTCGCCTCCGATGGCCGCGAAGCTCTCTCCACCGCACCCTGGCAGATCATATTCCCCGGACTCACCCTCGCCATCACCCTCTTCTCTCTCAACTTCCTCGGCGACGGACTCCGCGACGCCCTCGACCCGCAAATGAAAAACGGCAAATAAACCACTTCTCACCGACAGGTCACTCGACTATGCCCCAGCCACTCCTCGCAATCAACGGCCTCAAAACAGAATTCCGCACCAACGACGGCATCGTCAAAGCAGTCGACGGCGTATCCTTCACCATCGACCCCGGCGACACGGTCGGCGTCGTCGGCGAAAGCGGCTCAGGCAAAAGCGTCACCCACCTCTCAT
>CAZQSL010000145.1:0-8230 GCA_964595945.1 uncultured bacterium | reverse complement strand
CGCCGCAGACGGCGGCCGTCATCAGGGCATTCGTGTCTCTGCTCGGCTACCGCTGTGAAATCATCGACCTCGAACCAGCAGCAAAATCGCGCGCCGCCGCCGGACTGGCTCCGGCTCCCCTTGCCAGCCTCATCCCCCACGACGCTCTTTCCGGCTACAAAGTTGTGTGGATATGCTCGCGCCTGCGGCATTTTCTCGACCTCGACGCGCATCGCGGTTTTACTGCCGAATTCGCCGACCTGCTCAGGCAGACATCGCCCGAAACGATCCTCGCTGTCGAATATCTCAAGAGCGAACAGGCCGCCGGCATGCCGCCTGAGGCCGGACTGCCATTCGCTCCGCCCGACTTCGCCGCATACTCACTCGCGGGACTGCTCAACCGCATCGAGTACGACGACCGGCCTGCCGAAGCCATACACGCGCTCATCGCGCCCGGCGGGACAGTTGTCACCGAATGTGATTTCACCCTGCTGCCTCCGCCCGATTTCTCCGGCGTCGCGATGGAAAACTACATGGCGGAAGTGCCCGCCGCGCTTGCATCCTGCGTGAAATCACCAGCCGAGTCACGCGTCGGCCTCCTGCCTTACCGGCTGACGGAAGGCTGCGACTACGACTGCGTTTTCTGCGGCACACCGCGCGAATTCCGTTCGCTCGACCCAGTGGCCGCCGCAGCCGGTCTCGCCGCGGTCTGCTCACTCACCGGGCTCACGGGCGTCGTTTTTCAGGACCGGATTATCAATTCCCGCGAAGGCTTCCTCACACAATTCTGCGATGCCATGATCGCGCTCGGCACGCCGTTCCTGTGGAGCGCGGCGATACGTCCAGCGTTCGCCGACGAAACGTTGCCCGCCAAAATGCGCGCCGCCGGCTGTGTAATGCTCACTCTCTCGGTCGAAAGCGGCAGCGACAGGATGCTCAGCCTCATGCAAAAGGGACTGACCTCCGCTGACTCTCACAAGGCGCTGGCCCTTTGCGCCGCCGCCGGCATCGTCACACAGATCACGCTCATGACAGGCTTCCCACACGAGGACCAAGACGACCTGATCGCCACTCTCGAATTTCTCCGCGCCAACAGCAACTGCATCGACGCGGTCTTTGCCCACAACAGCTTCACATGGCAGGCCGTCCTGCGCCGCGATCCCGCCGCGACAGGCATCAGGCTCAGCTCCAGGCGCGGCCGCAACAGCTTCGGCGAATTCCTCGCCTATGACGAGACCGGCGGACGCGAATGGCCCGAAATCGTGGCTCATAAACAGCGCGCCTTCTGCCTTGTCGAAAACATGATCGCCGAGAAAAAAATCCCGGACGCCTCCAGCCGCGAGCTTGCCGTGTTTCACATTTTTGCCGCCGGAAACGGACGCGCGACATGCCGCCGCTACTTCGAGTCCGCCCGTCAGCCGCACAGAATGCAGTGGCAGACCGTGCCGCGGGTGATGCGCGACAGGATGCTTCGGGACACGTTTTCACAGCAGTTCGGCTTTGACTCCGTGAAGTAAGCGCGCTCACTCTTACACGCCATGTGAAAATGCGGTACAATCAGATATACGGAATATTCAACATGAGAGAGTTTCGCATGAAATATGCAAATGGTACGCTTCGCGTGATCCTGGCAATACTGCTGCTAACCGTTAGCGGACTCGCAGCCGGCTGTGGAGGAGGAGGCGGCGGCAGCACACCGGCACCTGTCGACTCGATCGCTCCGGCCGTCACCATTTCCATGCCCGCGAGCGGCACGGAATACACGGCCTACTCGCCCACACTGTCGATCAGCCCTTCGATGCAGATCGCCGCGGACTACTCCGACGACAGCGGATCGGTCAATCTTTCGACCCTCGCCGTGACTTTCACCCTGATGGGCAGCACGGTCGACATCACCGACATGTTCGGCGCCAGCGCCGTCACCAACGCCACATCCACACAGACACAGGCATCAGTCAACATGCCGGTCGCACGATACCCGCTGACCCGGTATGCCGCTGGAGGACTGACTGCCGCTGAAAAGACCTGGGGCCTCAAGGTGGCAGGTACCGACAACATCGGCGCGGTGGCCGTCGACTCCAGCCGGCTCGTCGCATGGAGCCGCTCCGGTACATCTTCGACAGACCTTGCCGTGATCGACGCTACTACCGGCCAAGTCGTCAAACGCACCGTCACGGGCATCGTCAAGGCCGGCGTGGCCACATCGAACCGCTTCTACGCGATAGGCTCCGACGCCAGCGAACTCCGCGCCTATTCGCTCGCCGACCTCTCCAGCCTCGGCACGTCCGCCCTGCCCTACGCGCCCGAATGTATCGCTTACAATTCCGCCATCGACCGCCTCTACATATCGTTCGCCACACAGCCCGTGCTCGAAAAACGCACCGGCTCCACCGGCGCGCTCATCGCCGACACGGCCATCGGCCACATCCCGTCAGTACTGGCCGCAAGGCCCTCATCCGCCGGACACATCGTTTCTGTCGGTCCGGGTGGAGGCGGCGCCATGCTGTATCTTTTCACTGATGATGGAGTGGATGTGCAAAGCGTCTACGTCGGCGCCCAGCGGCCGGCCAGCATGATCGTGACTTCTACAGGCGCAAAAGCCGTCATGTCCATGCCCTCCGACTCGACCGCCAAAATTGTCGATCTGTCCACCGGCGCAGTCGCCTCTGTATCTACCGGCACATATCCTTCCGCCGTGATCGAGGGCGCGGGCGGCCGCGTGATCGTATGCGACATCTCGGGTTATGTGGTCACTACCATCGACACCTTGACATCATCCACGGTATCGACCATCACGAAACAGTCAGCCGTCATCGACGGGGTATATCTCTCCGGTCCGGCCGACTATTTCCTGATCCACGACATCTGGAATCTGCCCGCCCGCGAGCCGCTCGTCATCACCGCTTCCGTCCGCGACGCCGCAGGCAACACCGGCACTCGCTCCGTCACTGTCTATGCCACTCCGCCTTCGCCAGGCCGTGTCGTTGCACGGCGATAATCCGTTGTGGGTAGCACAATGAAACGCTGACTTGGAAAGAAGTTAAGCATATAAAGCTTTTGGGAAGAGGTGCGGAGAACCCTTTTTCTCGAAAAAGGTTTCTCCGGCAGGTAAATTTTAAATGATTTTTCGTATAACAGCTCGTAAAATCAGGTATTGATTTGGCCTTCAGCCCCAGTATTTGCGGTCGAGAGCGCGGAGTGTGACAGCTTCGGCGATGTCTTCGATGCGGATGCCGTCGTGTCCGGCAAGATCGGCGATGGTGAGCGCGAGTTTGCGGATGCGGTCGTAGGCGCGTGCGGTATAGCCATAGGTGCGGATGGCCTGTTTGAGCAGGTCTTCGGCATCGGCTGGCATGGTGCAGAACTTTTTCATCAGACCGGGGGTGAGTTCGGCGTTGGAAAAGATTTTCTGGCCGTCATAACGGCGTAGCTGCCGGGCGCGCGCCTCGTCGACGCGGGCACGGATGGTGACAGAGGACTCGCCCGAGCGCATGCCGACAAGTTTTTCGGTATCGACGCGGGGGACTTCGACATGGATGTCGATGCGATCCATGAGGGGGCCGGACACTTTTTTGAGATAGCGCTGCACCTGAGCGGGCAGGCAGATGCACTTGTGGGTATAGTCGCCGTACCAGCCGCAGGGGCAGGGATTCATGGCGGCGGCGAGCAGGAACTGGGCAGGGAAGGTCGTCGTGGTAGCGGCGCGCGCGATGGTGACATTGCCGTCTTCGAGGGGCTGGCGCAACACTTCGAGTACGTCGCGTTTGAATTCGGTAAGCTCGTCGAGGAAAAGCACGCCGTAGTGCGCGAGACTGACTTCGCCTGGTTTTGGGATGGCGCCGCCGCCGACGAGGGCGACGTTGCTGATAGTGTGGTGGGGCGAGCGGTAGGGGCGGATTTTGACGACGGAATTACCGGACTGGAGGAGTCCGGCGATACTGTAGATTTTGGTGACTTCGAGCGCTTCGTCGCGTGAGAGCGCGGGCATGATGGCGGGGAGACGTTTTGCGAGCATCGTTTTGCCGCCGCCGGGTGGGCCGATCATGATGATGTTGTGGTTGCCTGCGGCCGCTATTTCGAAGGCGCGTTTGGCGTGTTCCTGCCCCTTGACATCGGCGAAGTCGAGGCCGGTCTCGAAATCACGGTCGACGGTGTCGAAGCTGGTGGTGGGGAAGCGGGGGATCGTGTGTGTTTTCTGGAGGAATCTGACGACTTCCTGCAAATAATCCGCGGGATAGATTTTAATGCCGTCGACGAGAGAGGCTTCGGGTGCGTTTTCGCGCGGCAGGACGATTGCCGAGAAGCGGCCCGTCTGTTTCATCATGATGGCGATAGGCAGTATGCCGCTGGCGTGGCGCAGGCGTCCGTCGAGTGAAAGTTCGCCCACGAAGAGCACTTTATCGAGGATTGTGTGGTCGAATTCGCCCTGCGCGGCGAGTATGCCAAGTGCTATCGGGAGGTCGAACGCGGGGCCTTCCTTGCGGGTGTCGGCGGGGGCGAGGTTGACGGTGATTTTTTTGACCTGAAAGTCCATGTCGCTGTTTTCGATTGCCGTGCGCACACGTTCCTTTGACTCCTTGACCGCCGCGTCGGGCAGTCCGACGATCTGGAGTGTGGGCAGCCCCTGCGTGGAGATGTCGACTTCGATCTCGACGGGATAGGCCGATATGCCACTCGTGGTGGCTGAATGTATGCGTGCGAACATGGGAAATTCCGTATGAATGTATTGTCAGATATTTCAAGCATTGCCGCAGAAGACCCGATGAACGCATGGCCATACGGCAGGAAGCCGGGCTATTTTTTGGATGCCTTACGGAGACTGGCGTTGATCTTGTCGGCCTGTTTGAAAGCCTTGAGCGCCTTGTCGTTGTCTCCGGTTTCCTTGTAGATGTGTCCCATGGTCATGTATAGCTGATAGGTCTGCTTGCTGGCGCCGGGAGCCTTGTCGAGTCCCTTGCCGACAGCATCGAGAGCTTTCTGGGGTTTGTCGATTTCGAGGTAGAGTTCGCCGAGGAACGCATAAGTGTCGAGCTGCAGAGCGAAGCCGTCGGAGTCTTCGAATCCGGCGGGAAATTTGATCGCGACGAGTTCTTCGAGTTCCCTGATGGCGTCGGGGATTTTTTTGTCTTTGTAGTAGAGCCCGGCTTTTTCGTATTTGACGAGGGCGGATTCGAAGGCGAGGCTGTACTTTTTTTTGCTCTCGGGCGAGGGTTCGGCTGCGCGGGTGGCCAAGCAGGCAAAGATAGTCAGGATAAGCAGCGGGCAGAGTATTGCCGATAGTTTTCTGTGGTGAAAGATCATTGTTGTCTTGCCTCCCCGGGTTTTGGGTATCTGGTGAAAAAGTCCGAGCCGGCGCCGCGGGTTTCGATCAGCATGTCCTGCATGGAAGCCGCGTGGTCCTGGTCGAAGGGCCGGAGCTGTTTTTCGAGATAGCCGGCGGCGCGTTCGGTCTGAGAAAAGGGCACATACATTTTATCATATTTTTCGACGAGTTGGAGTTTGCCGCGCTCCTGGACGTCGCGGACGAGATAGAGGGAGGGGATCATGATGATGAATATGGCCGCTGCGACAGCCATCTGGGCGCGCTGTGAGATGAAAAAGGGGCGGCGGCGCGGCGGCGTGGCGGCGCGGGACAGGCGGGCACGGAGAGTGGAGTCGAAAGGTTCGGGCAGTCCTGCTTGAGCGCCACCTGTGGCGGCGCCGATGAAAAGAGCGGTTTCGAGCGCGTCGGCGGCGTCTGGCGGCAAGTCGCGCGGGTCCGTGCCGCTGGCGGCAAGCGCCTTGTCGAGTGCGGCCGCGAAACGGGTCGCGAGTTCTTTTTCGTCAAATTCTTCCATGTCTGTTTCCGTAGCGCGCGTATATCACGGGTAAGCCCCGTATTTTCTGGTGTAGGCTTCGCGAAAGGCGCGGCAGGCTCTGAAGAATAATACATCGAATGTCTCGATGGAGACATCGAGGCGTGCGGCGCATTCTTCGCGCGGGACGCTGTCGACGAGGCGGAGTCGTATGGCCGTCGCGTAGCGTTCGTTGATCTGTGTCAAAATATCATCGGTCTGGCGACGCAGGGTGGCAGCGTGGTCTTCGGCGACGATCTCGTTTTCGGGCTGGTACGAGTCGTCGGGTTGATAGTCGAGCACCGAGGAGTCGATGCCGGTATCCCGTTTTGCGCCCGCGAGCCACTCGCGGCACTTGTTGATGGCGATCATGCGCAGCCAGTAGAAGATGCTGCGGTCCTGAAAGGTGAATCCCGCGAGTTTCGACGCCGCGAGCAGAAAGGTGTCCTGCAGGATTTCCTCGGCGGCGGTGGCATTGCCCACTTTGGGGTAGATCACCGTCGTGAAAAGCGCTTTTTTGTGAGCGTCGTATATCCGCCCGAACGCCTCGCCGTCACCCGAGACGGCACGTTCGACAAGCGTTTGCTCTTCCTGCAGCGACAGGTGTGTGTCAGGGTCTGCCATATCGCTATCAATTATATATGGGTCTCACGCTAAAAACACTACACCGGACAGGCAAAAAGACGCTAAAATATCGGAGCGGCAATAAACGGCACGACAGGAGGCGGCACGATGGATTTCCGGCAGGCGGTGGAATATCTCGAAAATTTCTCGAATTATGAAAAAAAAACGCATCAGTTGAAACCAGCGTTCAGCCTCGGCCCTACAATGTCGCTGCTTGCGCGGCTCGGTGATCCGCATCACCGGTTTGAAGTGATCCATGTCGCGGGGACTGTAGGCAAAGGCTCGGTATGCCGCATGGTAGACTCGGCGCTCAGGACATCGGGCATAAAGACGGGACTCTACACCTCGCCGCATCTGCTCAGTGTCCGCGAGCGCATCGAAACCGGTGGCAAGGCGATCACGGAGGCGGATTTTGCGGCGGCAGTCTGCCGCATGCGTGATGCCGTCGGTGATGATTTCGACTCGGTGACCTTCTTCGAGCTGCTGACGGCAATGGCATTCGACGTATTCGCGTCCGAAGGCGTCGAGGTGGCCGTCGTGGAAACCGGACTTGGCGGCAGGCTCGACTCGACAAATGCCGTGCGCCCCTTCATGAGCGTCATCACGCGTATCGGGCGTGACCACCGCCATGTACTCGGCAGGACACTTGCGGCGATTGCCGCCGAAAAGGCCGGCATCATCAAGCCCGGAGGCATCACCGTCTGCGCCCCCAGGCAGCCTGCGGCCGCCATGCGCGTGATCACCGGAGCATGCGCCGCCACCGGGTCGCCGCTCGTGACAGCAGAGATGCGGCGTGTAAAGTATATTAATGATAATGATGACCGCTGCCGCATCGCCACCGCGGACGGCACACGGGAAATCGCGCTCGCGCTGTCCGGAGACTTTCAGCGCGAAAACCTCGCTACGGCGCTTGCCGTTTTTGACGGTCTTGCCCGCAAAGGCATCGACATCGCCTCCGGCGCAGTCGCCGCCGGACTCTCTACTGTCACATTCGCCGGACGCATGCAATGGGTGGAAGGTTCGTTTGAAAACCCGCCCGGGCTGATAGTCGATGGTGGCCACAACGAACCGGCCGCACGCGCCGCCGCAGCATATTTTGCCAGAAAAATCACACCTGACAGGCTCGTGCTCGTGATCGGCATGATGCGTGACAAAGAGGCGGAGGCAGTATTGAGCGCTCTTTCGGCCGCGAGCGGCAGAGTAGTGCTCACGGGACTCAAATATGGCCGGGCGGCGACACCAGGTGAACTCCTCGACTGCGCGCGGCGTCACTTTCCCCACGTAGTGACAGCCAGCGGCATGGAGAGCGCACTCTCTCAGGCGCGCGTCCTGGCAGGAGCGGACGGCATCGTGGCCGTCACGGGCTCGCTCTATGCAGTTGCCGAAGTACTCCAGAAATACGGCTGATTACGCAAAGCCACAATTTCCCGTCTAATGTTGATAGACATAGTGTTTTGCTATAAAATACACCAATGGTATCCGGGGGTTCCCCCCCATGATTTGCTATGCGCTTTTGAGCGGGCAACAGCCATGGCGGGCTCGGACAGCCGGATTTTCACCGGCAAGCGAATACTTCAAGTCACGCCTGGAGATGGAGAAAAAATGTACAAAAAGGCGATTCAAAACCTCGTGCTTATCACAGCGGTGCTTGCCATCTGTATCGGATGGCTCGGCTATCGCTACCAGACAGAGCACGAGACAATCCTTGTCAGAAAAATGGTTGACGGCAAGGCGACAGACGTAAGCAAAAAAGTGAAAAAGTTCCCCCTCAACCTCGGCCTCGACATCAAGGG
>CAZQSL010000144.1:0-8322 GCA_964595945.1 uncultured bacterium | reverse complement strand
CGAGGAGCTGCGCGATTGGTTCGACAGTACCTTCCGGACATATCGGAGTGACCAGAGTGAGCGGGGCTCCAAATCGTTGGGCGAATTCCGCGACCGCCGCTATCTGACTGGCGTCCGGCATGAGCCGGTGGCAGTATTCGTTGCCGAAGTAAATTCTGTCAAATGGATGGATCGTGAAGAATTTCAGATCGTAGGGATCGGAGATGAAAAAAGCCTTTTCGAGTGATGCGAAGCATGGCGCAGAGAGCATCGAGCAGTGAGCGGCGATGTCTGGATCGAATTTGTGAAGCGCGTGTTTTTGCGAGCGGGGGTCTGTCGTCTCGAAGAGTCGGAAGTAATATTCGATTACGCCGGTGATTTCTGTCGAGACATGCAGAGCGCCTTCCAGACAAAAGTCGATGTTGAAGGAAGCCGTGCGCTGACTGGCCGTGATGCTGGTGTCGAATCGGGTGAGGGTGAAAACTATGGCTGTTCCGGTTTCGCTGTTATGTACTCTGTAGACGGTTTTCCCATCGCCGCATTGTATGCGCTGCACCATCTGCCATCCCTGGGGGGCGGCAGGAAACATGCGTGAGGGATATCGGTCATCCGCGATGTTCATGGCTGGCCACCCGTGGGTTGTGCCGGCTCGTAGTAGCATGTATTGTCGCATGTAGTGCCGTAGAAATCAGCGTATGCCTGGAGACAGTCCCGCGTGAAGCTATCTCGCGAAGTTGCCGAAGCGAGGCAGTCGAGTACCCTTCGCGTGAAGGGGACATCGATAGCAATCCGTTCGAGAGGTAGAGTTCGGCCGCATATTTTCAGCGAAACGCGGTCGAGTCCCCTCAGATCGAAAAGTGCGCACGCGCCGCATGAATACGGGCGGGTGCGTCCGCCAGCAAGGGGCGAGTCTTTCGGGTATATTTCGTTGCAGGCGATGAATTCGTCCATGTCTCCCACATGTGAATAGGCGCAGTATCCGTCGAGGAAGGCGCACTCTTCATTTTTGAAGAATATTTCGAAATCGGTGTCGGGATGCCGTTGTGCTATTGCGGCGATTTCTTGTGTTGTGAGCTGTCGCGGCAGGATGATTTTTGTGACTCCGAGACTTTTCATGTACTTTACGGCATTACTGTTGAGCACATGCGCGCCGGAGCTAACGACGAGGGTAATCTCTGGGAATGACTCGCGGAGCGCGAGTAACATGTTGATATCGGACACGATGTAACCTGTCGGATGATACTCCTCAAGTGCCGTTACATGGGAGAGGATGCCGGTGATCAGTCCTTCTGAATAAAACGGACCGTTGATCGTAATGAACGACTCGGCGCCGAGTCTGGTGGCAGATGAGATGGCTTCGCCTGCGGCCGTGATAGACGGGAAATTGGCGTGGGCGGGAGTACGCAGATTGATGATATGGGAGGTGTTATCGATATCCGGGATATAACCGAAGTAAAAGGCATTTGCACCGTGTCCGACGAGTTCGTCCATGCGAGTGGCGAAGATTTCATTCATGGGACAGTTGATTTTCATAGAGCACACTGCTGGTCATCCCCTTCACAGGTTCATTGTAACGAGGCGGGTCAGGAGTGTCAACGAAGGTGCCGGGCTGGGGTGTCCGGAGTTCTGCCTTTTTGTAGAAACACGTGCTTGACTGTATAATGGCATTGGTCGAGAAAAATGATTGCGGGGTGGCGATGGCAAAGCTCGGACCTGAAGAAAAAGCGATGATGGGCAGAGAACTGTTTGCCGGGGCATTCGACACATATTTTTGCCGGAGTCTCGGGCGAAGGGTTTCTCTTGACGACATTGTGGCGCTGTGGGACGGATTTGCGGATGACGTAAGCAGAGGCAGGGTGCCCGGGCATGCGATGTTTTATGCACACACGCCATATTGTTTTTCGAGATGCAGCTACTGCATCTACGACTCTTCGGTCATCGGCGGCAAACACGAACTCGGCAGCCACCTCGCTCGCATGTATGTCGAGTGCAAGGCACTGTCCGGTGTCTTGTCGAAATTCAGATTCGCCTGCATGCTCATCGGTGGCGGTACTCCAGGACTTCACACTGACAGGAATTTCGAAGAAATGCTGCGGATCGTCAAGGAGTCGTTCGGGTTCCGCAAGGGGTGCATCAAAAGCGTGGAAATGACACCGGTTACCACGACCGAAAGCAAATGCAGAATCATGAAGAGATACGGTATCAACAGAGTTAGCCTCGGAGTGCAGTCGACAACAGAGGCAGTACTCAAGCTTGTCAACCGTGACTATCAGACGATGGAGCATATAGACACGGCAATCGACAATATCAGAAAGACGGGCATCGGCGAAGTATCGTCAGACCTTATCGCGGGATTGCCAGGTGAAACGCGTGAAACGTTTCTGGCGTCGTTTGACGCGCTTGCCAGACGTCAGCCTGACACGATTGTGCTGTATGATTTCGTCGTACCGCAAAACCCCTCGCAGCCGGTCGCTCCATCTCCGCTCAAGGCCGGATATAGTTGGGATGAAATAGTGGAAATGTTTTTTGACAGAGCCACTGCTATGGGATATGACAGATTTGACCGGCGATATGACTTTGTGGCTGTCTACAGGAGCGCAGCACACAGCAAATGGCTTGAGGTCAACCGCTTGCAGTCGGAAATCGGAAGTACTCTCATGGGAGTAGGCGCACAGTCATTTTCCAACATTTTTGGCCGCGCGAATTATTTCAATCTCGGGCCGGCTGACATGACCGCTTATGTCGCTCCCGAGGCATACCAATGCCAGGAGAGCAGCATCGAACTCGAAGCCGGCACGTGCGTGAGGAGATTTATAGAGTTTGGCCGCGCTCTGCCGTGCGAAGAATTCGGGCGGTTTTTCGGCAGTCAGCCGCAGGATTATTTCAGCGGAGAGTTTGCATATCTGATGGCAAATGGCCTGGTCGAAATTGCTGACGGCGCTATACATTGGCGTTTTGACGGCAAAGCGGCTGCTTCGGAAATGTCTTCGCTGTTTTTCCCCGACGAGTATCTTGCTGGTTTTTATAACCGTGAAAAAGAGATGTCAGGCCGTGACGGCGGAGCGTGACTGTCCATGTTCATAATGGGCCAGTCCGGTCGCGGAAAGCGGCTGCGGACTGATCGTCCGGGCAGCCGGCCTCGATATCATCTTCCCTGATCGTGTATGCCTGATTGCAGGAAAGGCATGTGAATGTGAATCCCGAGTAGGGGTACTTGATCGTTTTGCGGATTGTAGCGAGGTGGTAGTGTCTGAAAGCGCTGGTGTGGCCGCAGTGCGGACAGGTAGCCCTGATGGTGCAGGCGTGCACGCCCTTGTCTTCGTCCATACCTTCTGCGGTGATTGATTCGAGAGCGCCGAAGGCGGCGCGGTTGGTGCCATAGTCGTTGATGATATCGAAGATTTTACGGTATGTGGCGTCGTCCATTGCAGTCATGTTGATCTGACGGCAGCCCTTTTCGATGTAGTCGAGTGGATCCGGGATAATGCCGTTTTCGATGCAATAGCGGTAGTCTTCACAGCCGGGGATAGGATAGAGGTGGGCCATGTCGATCTGATAGTGGCTGTTGCTATCCCACCATTCGAGGGTTTGCATAGCGGTTTCCCATGTCTCGGCCGGGTGTCCGAAGATGAATTCGCCGAATATCCTGACGCCGAGTTTTCTGTTGAGCGCGAGCGCGTTTTCGATATCACTGACCGTGATGCCTTTTTTCATTTTTTTGAGTATGTAGTCGCTTGCGCTTTCGAGGCCGTACAGGATGGCGAAAAGGCCCGAATCGCGCAGCATGGTGAGTCTGGATTCGTCGATGGAGCCGGCTTTGATCTGCATGAACCAGTCGATGCCATAACCGGCGATGCCTTTGGAAAAATCGCGCACATAGCCGGGCGAAGTGTCGAAGAGTGCGTCAAAAACACCGAGAGTGTTGACGCCATAGGTATTGACGAGAAGATCGACTTCTGAGAAGAAATTGTCGAGTGAACGCGCGCGCGTCTTTGTGCCGAACATCGGGAAGCAGAATGTGCACTTATAGGGGCATGCGCGGCTGGCGACTGCGTAGACAAAACGCGGGTTGTCGTTGCGGTAAAGATACTGCCTGTCATCGGGGCGCTGGCGTTCGAGGTATTTTTCGATTTCAAAACCCTTGTAATCAGGCAGTGGCACGGAGTCGAGATCGGCGATGAATTCCCGGGGAGCGGTGGCAGTGTATGAGGCATCGGCGTTTCTGTACACTATGCCCCTGATGGAAGGGATGTCGCCTCCTTCGCACAAAGCGTCGAGGATTTCGACAATGGTGATTTCGCCTTCGCCGACCACCCCGATGTGTGCGCCGAGGCCACCAGCTACGATGATGGGTTCGCTCGTTATGAGAGGGCCGCCGGCGATTTTAACAATGCGTTTTCGCGCGTGGTCGGCTGCGTCGAATATCCTTTTTACAGCCTGATAATGTGTCGAGAAACCGCCTGTGCCGACGATGTGGATGTCCTTCTGGCGGATGGCGTCGAAGACCTGCTGTTCTGCCGGACTGTCGTAGTGGTTGGTATTGAGGCACTCGACTTCGTGCCCGGCTTTTTTCAGCGCCGCGGAAAGATATGCGAGCCCGAGCGGGAATTCATAGTAGTCACCTGGCCTGTTTGTATATTTCGGGACTACCAGCAGAGTCCTCAGCTTCATCTGAATATTGCTCCGTTTCCATCCGGGCTCCGGATGATGTCAGTGCGAATCGAAAATGTGAGGAAAAAAGACCATCCATCGCGGATTGTCCGAAAACCCGGCGATGGTTTGCATTATGTCCTCGAAGTGCGGAAATCTGTAGCCGAGGTTTTCCTGCGAAATTATCCTCGATCCGATTGAGTGATGCGTTACATACTCGGAAAGGGTTGTGCGAAGTGGCGTAATGCCCGAGGCGGCCGGATCAAGCGCCCACGGAGACAGCGGCTCTATTTCGATTGGCATGACGATCACTGAAACCCCCGGAAATTTCTCCACGAGGGTTCGCGCGAATCTCATGCCTGCGAGCCGTTCTGGCTCGTCTTCCTGCGGCATGGGCGAATAAAACAACACGACTCTGATGCCTTCGCGGGAGGATAATTCGATCATGTCGTGCAGGGTGCTGTCGTCGAATGCCGACGGACAGTATCTCGCTCGCGCCGATTTCGCAAATGCTGTAGGTGACAGCACGAACTGAGATGTTTCGTGACTGAAGGCGCGCGAGAATGATCTTATAAAATCGGGTGCGACTGTCGGATTATAGTATTCAAACACCATCGAGGCATCCATCTTTCCGCGGACGGAGTCGAAAAGTGCGGGGTAGTAGCTGCGCGGCATGCCCGAGGGATTGAAGCAAATATAGAAGGAATTCACGTCATGGTTGCGATTGAGAGACATCATGTCGGCAGCCACTGATGAGCCCGGTCTGAAAACCACCTTGGAGCGTCCGGAAAGCAAATTGTGCGACCGCCGGCCGCCGCCGCAATATGCGCAGTCAAACGTGCAGCCACGGCCGACGTAGAGATACCACATGCGGTTGGAGTTGCTCCATATATCGAAATCCTCAGCGGCAGGCGTGAAAAAATAGCGGCCCCTGTATAACCGGTGGTTTTTCATGAGTTCGAGCCTGATGTGCGAAAACCTGTCGAGCATGAGACCGTCAGGGCAGGGGGCATGGGGGTTAGTGACGGCTCGCCCATCCTCATCACGGCGGCATAGTCCAGGAGCTGATGACGCGGCGGCTCGACCTCCGGCCAGCAGTGACGCGAGGCCGGCTTCGCCTTCGCCGCACACGATGTAGTCGATGTGGCGCCACTGTTCGATGATCTCTGATGCCATGCCGCTTGCTGTAATGCCGCCGAGCAGGATTATCGCCTCGGGGAGTTGCTGCCGTACACTGATTGACTGCTGCAGTACTTCGCTGAGTTGCAGATGCCAGTGGAGCGAAAAGCATACGCATTCCGCTCCGCGCGATACGAGATAATCCGCAAGGTCGAATCCCTGATCCGCGCATTCCTCGATGCCGGTATGGACGATTTCGACCTCATGCCCGGCTGATTGGACCATGTCGGCGAGGCTCCAAAGCCCGATCGGCGGCAGCATTACCTGCATCTGATACAGCTTGCCATCGTCATATATCTTTTTTGGGCAATGGATGAAAAAAACCTTCACAGTCACCTCGGAAAATGAATTAGAGACGTCTCCCGGCAATGCCGTTTGCGATACGCCCGATAACGTGGGCCGCACCGCCGAATCCGAGTCTGGGCGCGGGGTACAACTCGTGGTGAGCGTATGACGGGAGTCCGTATTCCATGATGCCGGCATGCGTGTCAGCCGCCCTGATTTCACGCGCAGCGATCGAATTCGTTATAAACAGTGTGATTTCAGAAAGCGCCCCGCCGGTAATTTCATTTCGGAACTCCCTGTCGCCTATTGCATACCTGCCCGCAAGTGATTCGTCGCCACATTTATCATCGCTGGCGAAAATTGCGCCACAGATGAATTCACCATCCATTTCTTCGACAATCCCCCTGATCCCGTCCATCTGATATGGATCGCCGCAAAAAGCTATCCGCGCATTACTGAGCCATTTCTTGGGGATCCATTTCAACTGTGGTATCAATGATGAAAGTTGTGAGTCGATATAATCTTCGGCGCGGGATTGTGTGCCGGTGGCGGCAGCGATATCGCGCAACCAGCGGCAAGTGCCATCGATGCCCATTGGCAGATCGGTGACGACGAGATTGGCGCCGAGCTTCTTTGCGAGGATTGCAGCCGCTTTGCGCCCATAAGGCAGCGAGATCACGGTGCCCGTGTTTTTTAGTTCCATGAGTCCCGAAAAAGGTCCGCCGTCTGGCCACAGAGAGGAAACCTGCAGGCCGAGACCTTCCGAAAGCATGCTTCGTATCTGCGCGATGTCCGCAATGCAGTCCTGTTCATTGCGATCCATCAGGATGCCGACAACGGCGGCGATGGACGGGTCAGGCGATGAGCCGTCGTGATTGTAGGCACCCGCAGTGGCGGTCAGGACAGCCTCGTAGCCATCGAGCCAGTCGCCGATCAATCCTTTTCGACGCACCTCCAGCATGGGTGTGCTGATGGCGTCACACAGTCTGCGTATTAGCATGTCATACTGTACGCCGGTAACAGCCGTGACAGGTGAAGGTGTGATATAGACAGCGGCAGCGCCGGGGGCAATGCGCGCAATGGCGCTCTCGATTTCGACAGTCCTGTCGCCTGTCATTTTGTGGACATCCGCGCCAGTGTGAAAAACCCTGTGATGACCGGTGGTGCTGATGAGAGTCGAATTAAGGTCGTGATTCTGTATGGTTTCGGCAAACGACATGGCACAATCGGACGAGTCAACAAGCAGCCGCGTATCGCTGATGGCGTTTACGGCGATCTGTACGCCTGCCATAAATGGCATGTTGAGTCTGACGGAAAACTCGCTGGTCGTGCTCAATCGCGGCCTCCTGACGAAAAATATTTATTGAACTTGGCGTAAAAACCGGCACGACACAGTTTTCTCAGACGCTGAGCCGACCGGAACGCGCCTTCGAATCCCATCTCGAAAAGCGATGCCGAAAACCAGTTCTTGCCATGTGCAGCAAGCCGCTCGTCAAGGAATACGTCAGAATAAACCGCTCCGAACGAACCTGCTTCGAGCAGTGTGTCGAGTTCGCGGGATGATGAAAAGAAACTGATTGTGTGCTGTGCTGGTGATTCGAAGAACTGTTGTGGCTGGACTGTGGGAGGCTGTTTTCCCTCCGGTACGAAGACCAATATATCGATTCCGAACCCCATTTCTTCCAGCATCTGGGGCAAGGGCGCTCCCCATGAAACCGTCGAGTCCGCAAGCAGAAAGATTTCGGATGAATGGATGACCAGACCAACCCGGAGTCCATCCGCAGCCGCTCTTTCTTCGGATAGACGGTGAAGGAGGCCGCTGCCGATTTCGTCACGAAGCGCCGCGACGGATGACGTGGTGCCCGTTCGGGACGCGATCGTTTCGAGGAATTCCCATGTGCGGCGGATGCCGAAGGGAGCCGAGGGTGTAATGCTTTCAATGGGAAGACTGTCGAGGAGACCTTCGCGGATTTCATCGAAAGCATGGTTGGGGTGGAAGACCTGAAGGTTTGCGTCGAGATATCTGCCCGCGTCGTCCAGGTCGATATCAGGTAGAAGCCGTGCGTTGACGCGGATACCGGCGCGGCCAAGCAGCGACTCTATCTCGTCGCGTCCTTCCCCGGCGGGAAATCCCACGAGATTTATGCCGCCACGGGCGGCGGGAGGCTCGGGAAATCGAAGTATATCTCCCAGATGTCCGAGCAGTGACAGACGTATTGCGTCAATGAG
>CAZQSL010000143.1:0-8332 GCA_964595945.1 uncultured bacterium | reverse complement strand
CTGTTGCCAGCGTTTGCCTGAGTGTTTATCGCCAGGAAAGGCGCTTGTTCCGTCAGGGTTTTTATCATTTCCCTGCTGATGCAGCCATGTCCGAAATCCGAGGCGATAACTATATCATAATTGGAAAGGCTGTCGCTGAGCTGCCTGCATATCTGCTGCTCAACCCCCAGGTCAAGTCCGCTGCTGTCCATGTTGTAGACTTCAAATAGTTTATTGAAGGTATAGCCGTCGACAAAACGTCTTTTCAGTGTCGTTGGTGCACCGGGCTGCGTGAAGAGATATGGAGTAACATTGGACAGCAGTTTTTCGCGAATGAATGACTCATGGCTGTCATGTTCGCCAATGACCGAAATTATATCAACCTTTTCAGCGAAGTTGGCAACGTGATTTGCAACAGCGAGCGCCCCGCCGGCAAACAGGTCATGCGAGCGGTACTGGAGCGCTATTATTGGGTCTTTTGATGACTTCCCGATTGCGTCACAATACTGGTACTCATCAATTATTGTGTCACCGATGACCAGCACTCTGAGAGGTGTTATCCGGTCAATGGTTTCGAGTATGAAATCAAGAGAATACCGTTTTCTGAATATTTCAAGGTACTCCTGTATCTCATGCGGGAAACGGGACAGATATTTATTTATCAGATTGCTGGAACTATATACGATGTCTTCCGTAAACTCGATTCTTGCCCCGATTTCCCTGACAACTATTTCTTCGAGACCAATTTTACCTGTAATGTCCGAAGATAGTGTTTTGAATTCCGAACCCTTTGCAAAAACCGCCGGCTGTATCAGCCTGATAGCCTCCTGAGCGGTAGGCCATTCATTTACGGCGACATAGTCGACGCAATTGAGTGATGCGATTGCCTCCGCCCTCAGCGTTTCGGTAAATGCCGGCCTGTGCGGCCCCTTGTCGACAAACCGGTCCGGCGTTATTGTGACTATCAGGATATCTCCGAGCATCCGCGCCTGCTCAAAATGCCTTATATGGCCGATGTGCAGCAGATCGAATACTCCGTGACACTGTACGAGCACCTTATTATCATTCCTGTATATTGCTGCCATTTCAGCCAATTGCTGAACTGTTTTGATCTTGTCGTGAATCGATGTCATTGATATTCTCCTGGCATTCTTGCGATTGCCATTGCCGCTGTGTGACTGTTGTCATGTTAGCACAGCGCTAAAGATAAAGTAAATACCTGCTCACAAGGATAGCGATGCCCTCCTGATCCCGAGTCAGATGCATAAATATTGGGGAGGACTATCTGCCAATAGACATCATTTGCCGGATAAACGAAAAAAATCTTCGAATCCAATGTCATCCATTGGAGTGGGGATTGTGCCAGGGCCACCTTCTTCGATCCTGACGGCAAGTTCTCTGAAAGCGCGGGATGACACACAGTCAGGGCTATATTCAACGACTGTTTTCCGGATTCGTTCCGATTGGGATATTGTTGTGTCACAAGGTATCACCTGAATAATATCCGTACTTAGACGATGTGCGAAAAGAGATAGCGTTTTTGTGGAAAAATCGTGATTTCTCTGATTTCCTATGAATCCGCCAAGTCGCACATTCCCCTTTTTGGCAAACCTCATTATGCCACGGCATATATTATTGGCTGCGTACATAGACATCATTTCGCTTGAGAGAACTACATAGACGCACTGTGCGAACTCCATCCTCATGGGAGTAGCGAACCCGCCGCAGACCACATCACCGAGCACATCGAAAAGTACGTAATCATAAGGCCTGTCGAGTATTTTCAGATTCCGGATCAGCTCAAATGTTTTTATGATGCCGAGGCCCGCGCATCCGGCTCCTGGTTCGGGGCCTCCGACTTCGATGCAGTCGACGCCGGCATATCCTTCCGTCACAAGATCGTCTATAGTAATCTGCGAGATCGTCTTTTTCACCATCAGTTCGACTGCCGTGTCAGGCCGCTTCCCATTCAGCAGGCCTCGTGTCGAATCATGCTTCGGATCGCATCCTATCTGCAAAACTCTATGGCCGCTTTCGGCCAGGCACACGCTAAGGTTGGAAACCACAGTCGACTTCCCGGTGCCGCCTTTTCCGTAGAACGCGATCTTGTGCATCTGGTAAACAGCCTTTCAAAATTTGTGCGCGACAGCATCCATCAGGCGTTGCGTCAGCATGACAGCGCCATTAAAACCCATGTAGGGCAAAGCGTAAATGTTGCGCTTGGCATTTGAGGGAAACCCGATTTCAAGATGGTGAATATTGCCGATCCACTCCTGAGGCATATCAATGGAAGGAGCTATCAGAACCGGTTGTTTTTTGTCTTTTCCATCATAAATCTGCCACAGGTCGCTTGCTGTCGAATTGTCAAACACTCTGATATCCTCCGGCAATTTGCCCCCCGTGTATCTTTCCCACGCGGCGGCGAACTCTGATTTGCAGCCATGAGATGTGCCGAGCAAAGCGACATCAGTCACCGTCATCCCCAGATCAACGGCATGAGCGGCGCACGCTGCGGCCATTGGCGCAGTCTGAATGATTATGACACGTATGCCCCTGACCATTGGCCGGGCAATGTCGATCAGTCTTGTTATCTTGACTATTTCAGTTTCGATAAATCGGGATGAAACCGCCCGGGGAATTCCCGCGGCGGCACTCACGGATTCGAGCCAGCGTACCGATCCAGTCACGCCTATTGGCATATCGGTCATCAGCGAAGGGCGTCCCGTTTCCATCTCGAGCGTATGCACGTGATCGCCGTAATATGGCATAACTACGTTCAGTCCGCCGCGCCAGGCATCGAATAATTGAGCAGCCGGTTGCCCTGAGTAAAAAAACGCTCCTGTACGCAGACCGATTCCGGCAAGCATCCTTTTGACTTCATTTATGTTTGCCATCTGGTCGAATTCATAGCGCTCCATAAAATGACCGACAATATTCACGACATTCGCATCGGCAGGCCGCTGCCAGTCAACATGCGTCATCAGCTCTCTCGTAAATTCAGCATGTCCGTCGAACACATCACCTTCAAATCCTGACGTGGGTATGTAAATCAGCGGGCAGGATACTTTTTGCTGAATTGAAGCTACAGCTTCTCTCATGTCAAACCCGGTCATTTCGATCACGCTCGATGTTGCGACAGCGATACAGCCAGGCCTTCGTCTTTCGTATGAAGTCAGAACGGTATCCTCGATCATCGCGTGCGAGTCCGCGATAATATCGACGCCCGAGACTTCTGTCCAGCACACCTGACTGAAACTTTCGCGTAGCAGATCGAAGTGATGCATGCCGCCTTTCATCTTGCAACCAGTACCCATGTGTAGCACTATTACCGCATCTGGTATCGAATGAGCCGCTACATACACGCCGAGATACCTTGTGTGGTTCATCAGGGGAATTTCAAATTCCCGAAGTCTGTTGATCGTATTATCTTTCATTCACCCGCCGAAGACCGTACGTTCGATTAGCCTGATATTTTCAATGCAGCCGCCATAGCCCATCTTAAGTCTTCCCAATCCTATCATGGGAGTTCCCGAAGGGCGGACTATTTCAGAAAGGGATTCGATGCAGTAGATGAACCCGAAGCCATGTTTTTTGAGAACTGGCAGTATCGAGACATTATCGACGAAAATATCGATGCTGGCATTGATGTTCAAATCGGCCAGGTGACCGGTGATCAGCTTCCTGCGGCGGTCATCCGGACTGCCCTGGATCAAAAGGGTAACATCGAATCCAAGTTCGCTGAATGCCGTTACTTCCGACATGCCGTCCAGCGCCACACTTGCTGGTACGTAATTGCGGTTAGTGCCGATATTGTATCCCATTCTGATGCCCGTACATTTTCTGCGTAGTTCCGTAGCAGCTTTTTCAGCGTTTTTTCGCGCTGGCGCAATAATACCCGGCATCTTTTGCTCAAGTCCCATTGCAGATGCGATTGCCGTGAGAAACATGTCGGTATTTTTCATTCCTATCGGTACCGGCGCCTCGATGGCCTCGCTTCTGTTTGCCATTTTCTCAAGAATTGATGGAAAGAGATTTTTCTGCGGAACTATGTTGACCGCGCCGGCAGGCAGTTTTTTCCACTCTGAAAGTGACGATGTCTCATGTAGCCAGGCATTTATCCTGATCCCGGATGCTTCGATTATGCCGCTGATATAATTATCTGTATCTTCAGGAAAACCTATGATATTGATGGATGAACCATCTACGGGGAGAGATTCGTCACATGCGCAATACATCAGAGCCGCATGCCAGTCAATCACTCTCGACTGGCTGATGGTATTTGTGCCGCTTGACGTTACTGCTATGACAGGAATGGAAGATGTCCGTGAAAAACCTGCGGCACATTGATTTATGTCATCTCCGACAATCTCGGACAGACAACTGCCAAAGACATACACTATTTCCGGATTGACGACTTCAAGTACAGTCCCGATACATCTTTCGAGCTTCTCCAGTGAAGTCCCGGCCATGACGTCGGTTTCAGTGACATTAGTACAGAAAAAACGTCCCGCGCCCACGGTTTTAGACTGCACGCCGGTCATACCTCTCGGAAAAACATTTGCGCAGTCCTTGTATGAATGAATGATGACAGCAAAATTTCCGCCCGTTCGGTATAGAGAAATACACAGCCCTTCGAGCAGGCATGCTTTTTGAGACAGGTTGGCTTTGTCAGTTATTTTCTGCATGCGTATCCATTGCGCCATGTCAGACTAAGTATCTTAATCATTGCATCGTTATGATTGATGATCATTACAAGTCTTCTCTTTCACATTCAGGAATAACGCGCCGCACTATTTCCCTGTTACCCCTATACATCATTATACACGATAGAGGGATAATTCCACCTCGTCATTGCGTTTCTACGGTATTATGGTTTCATGCCGGGCCAGTTGGGTGGAAGCCCAAATCTGTAAAGGCCGTCTCCCGCGATATATAACGCTTTCTCTTCATCATCATAGAGTATCGATCGAGGCCCGGGTACATAAAATTTTGTTATGTATTCAAGACTTTTCAGATCATGTACCGCAACTGTATTCGATAGCTGGCTACCGATATACAGGAGGTTGTTTTTTGTGTCGAGTGCAATTGCCCTTGCTCCAAATCCGGCTGGAATCCTTCGGATGGTCTCAAGAGAGTTTTCGTCGATAACCGCTACCATCGATCGAAAAGGAATACTTGCAAAGAATATTTGTCCTGCCGCGTCAAACAGGGTTTCCCAAACCATATAGCCAGTGTATTTTGATTCTTTTGTCCTGCCGCTCACCAGATCGACGACATTGATGTAAGGCCCATTGAAGCACCCAAAGACATAGGCTTCATCAGTTCTGTCATCCACTTCGATGCGAACTGTAAAACCTTTGATTGTGTATTTCTTTTGTGAGGGCACGAGCTCAAGTCTGCCACGATCGATATGGTACAGTACATTTCTGTCGTCGCATCCCACAATAATGCGGTTTCTCTCATAGTCAATGTTGATGGAGTTGGCCTGATCGCATTCATCAGAAGGGAAGTCTATTGTTTTTTCGAGCTTGAGAGGATTCTCGGAAAATACCATAAACTGTTTATTGCCAACCGAATGAACTACAACGTAAACAAGTTCATTGCTATCGTCTGCCGCCATCTGCCGGGGATAGCCAATTACTGGAATTGACGCACCTGTCTTGAGGGTATCTTTTTCTATCAACTGCACGGAATATGCCGATTTGTTCAGCACAAAAAGGTTATGCCTGTCATCGGTCAATGATATGGCTGCCAGCACGCCGGCATCGGCATTCTGTGTGATCCGGTACTGCCGCTGCATCTTCACTGCGCCCTGCCACCATAAAACACGACCGAACATGACGATAAAAAACAGAATCACACCGAACGTGACTAGTGAATATCTGTTATCAAACAGCAACTGCCGAACTGATGAACATTTCAGCGTAGGAAATAGAGGAGCCCAGAAGCAGGCAGCAATTACCAGTGGCAAATATGTGTAATACTGATAGAATTGCGGATTGCCAGTGAGAATACCTGTACAGGTGATCGACACAGTAAATATTGCTATTGCCACAAACAGCCGGATGAGGACATGGGCTCCTTTTTCCTTGATCTTTCTGGTGATCATCCCGGCAATGAGAAAGGATAATAATGCTGCCGGGCCGAGGACCCTGTCGATACATACGACAGCAGCAAAAAATGTCAATCCATAACAGGTCAGCATAAATGCTATGACTGACTTGAGGGCTCTCGTGGCGCGAAAAAACCAGTTCGCTCTCGCATCCGGGGCTTGTATCTTCCTGACTTTGCATGAAACCCAGCAAATTGCAGTCATTATGAAACTCAGTACAACCAGGAAGTAGAGGATATTGAATCCAATGAAAAACGGATTGAACAAAACAGGATACAGATAGTCGATAAACTTCCACTCGACCCGCAATATTATTCCACAAGTGTACAATAGAGCCAGCCATGCCGCGCCTTCAGCTACCACACTTTTGACTTCAAACCGTTTTTTTTCACTATTTCCCATACTAATCAATAACTTGGCACCTGATCCTCACTGCACTGCGAACTGTCAATGCCATTTAGATGAAAACACACAAATGATATTGTGCCACAATCCACCCGTTTGCATCCCATGCACGAAACGTTTGAAAATATAGCGTAATCTGAAAAATGTCCTCCGATAGGCCAGATAATACATAGTGTTGATTTGATCCCATGACAAATTCTGGTGTTCGAACAAAGGGAACTGTGTCTGGTGGAAAATGTACTTCGACCAGTCTTTAGTCTTGATCAACCCCTTTCTGTCAAGTTGATCGAACATTTCGGTCCCCGGAAGCGGAACAGCTACATCGTACTTGGTAATAGTCAAGTCAAGCTCGACAGCAAAGCGAATGGTTTCCCTGACTGTCGCAATCGTGTCTTCGGGAAGAGCGATCATAAAAAAACCGAATGTCTCCATCCCATGTTTTTTGCACAATTCGACAGCGCGCCTGATCGTTTCCTTCTCCAACCCCTTGGACACACTTTCAAGCACGTGCTCATTTCCACTTTCTATCCCGAATGCAACCTGCCAGCACCCTGCCCTTTTCATCAGGCCGCACAACTCGTCATCGAGTCTGTCCGCCCTTATACCATTGAACAAATTGAAGCGAAAATCCAGATTGCGCGAAAGGATCAGTCTGCAAATCTCCTTCGCCCTCGCCAGATCGTTTGAAAAACCGTCATCGACAATGTGGAATTCCCTGAATCGATGAATCCGCTGCATAGTTTCCATCTCGACTACGACACGCTCAGCGGATTTTGCCCTGAACGTGCGCCCAAAAACAGTCTTGTCGCAATATATACATCCATACGGACACCCTCTGCTCGTCTCGATATACCCTCCCGGCCTTTTCCTCTCGGTCAGATGCGACATGCGGTAGCGAGATATTTCGAACTTGTCCCATGCGGGAAATGGAAGCGTATCGAGATCGGCTATCCTTTCTCTTTTTGCCGTAAAAACAAGAATACCCTCTTTTTTGAATGCAATTCCCGCAACACTTTCGGGACATTCTGCATCGAGTAATTCGCCAAAGGAAAAATCAGCTTCTCCGAGTATCACATAATCGACATTTCCAGCCTCGATCGTTTCCTCAGGAAACTGCGTCGCGTGAATACCACCTGCAACCAGCAAAAGTGACGGATTGGCAGCCTTGATCCATCTCGACAAACGCATGGCTCCATCCCATGTAGGGGTAATCGCCGTCAGACCAACTACATCCGGGTTGAATATCTTTATTGTTCTGCCAAGCAGTGCGTCGGAAGATTCTCCTGAAACATCGGCAAGATCGAGGTCTATCACTTGTACATTGTGACCACATCTGATAAGAGAAGCAGCAACAGCGGCAAGTCCGAGAGACGGCAGTATCGGAGTGCCTGCCCGTACGTTTGTTTCGAGGTACACTCTCCTTGTTGCCGGCGGATTGATCAGAAGTACTTTTTTTGAGGCTGCCATTTCAATGTATCACACCATACATCTTCTATATCGCATAATTATAGACACGGCATATCAATTTGCCAAACTTGGCGCAGAAATTACGATTGAATTACTGAACCACATCTTCTCATACCAAGTTACGTCCATGTTGAGCATAATGAGCTTCGAAAGACTTCCGCCATTCGACATGGTATACCGCTTTGAGATGCAGGCGGGGACCGAACGCCGCCGACGCATCATATATGTTTCTTCTATGGTAACCGTTCACGGAATACTCGCGGAGGACCTTTTTTGCAAAAAAAAGGTCCTCCGCACCGCTCTAATAAACTCCATTACCATCTGGGCAAAAAACAACATATACAAAACCCAAAAAGCATGATATAATAA
>CAZQSL010000142.1:0-8357 GCA_964595945.1 uncultured bacterium | reverse complement strand
CCACAAATATGGTGAACGAATAGACCAGCCACCCCTCGGCGCCGCGCAGGTCGCCGAACTGGGCATAGGATGGAAGTTCGATTTCCACATAGGGAAATATCGTTACTGAAGAATCGCTGTTGCCGATTGCGAATTTCGCCACATGCTGCGACAGCACGGGATCGTCCTTCAGTGTTTTGAGTACTTTCCTGACCATTGTAGTTGTGTCATTAAGGGCTTGTCACAAAATAACCTTAGCATCTTGCTTGTCTTATTTTCCGTCTTCTGTGTTGCCTGCTCAGTTACATACCTTTAGGTATGCTCCTTCGCAAACGCCTTGATTAGGGCCAAAAATCCGGCGCAATCTTGCTATGTTTATTTTCTTCCAAACCCTAATACTAATTTTGCATTCGCGTGATTTGCACGCGCTGGTGGTGGTAAAATGAAAAGAGGAATAATATCAACTGGGGTTTGATTATGTCAGAATGGTTCGCGATGATAAACGGAGCGAAGCAGGGGCCTTTTGCAGAAGAGGTCTTGAAGAACATGATTTCTACTGGGGTGATCCCCGATAGTGTACCAATATGGACGGAGGGAATGCCTGGATGGCAGCGCGCACATGCAGTAGCATGCTTTGGAAATGACGCTGTCAATGGCCACACATCGTCAGCGCAAAATCATAAGCCACCGTCGGCATTCAAGGTGTCGATAATTGTAATCGGTGCGTTTATGTTATTCGGCATGATAGTATTGTCTTTTAGTGGGGGCGGTAACACCGGAGACGAGTCAAGCGAAATTGTAGTGACGGAGCAACAGAAAAACGGCACCGAAAACAATGACCCACTAATTAAGCAAGCTGAAAATTTCAATCAAGAAGTTGACGAGTTGAATAACGATACGTGGAGGTACGGAACTTCCGAGGACAAGATGGGGAGAGGAACGGCGAAACATGCATACACCGAATCAGTGAACACTATAGAATTGGAATTTCCTTATCAAGGTCCGCAGCACGCCACACTAACAGTACGCACACACCCTAAATATGGCAAAGATATTTTTGTTTCAGTTGAGCGGGGACAGTTCACGTGTGAGCAATACGACAATTGCACGGTGAGCGTTCGATTCGACAATGGATCCATCAGGACATACAGATATTCTGGAACTACATCGGCAGGAGACAATTCCACGATATTCATAAACGATTATAATACATTTCTTTCCGCAATAAAAAAATCCAAACGAGTAAAAATAGAAGCAGCATTTTTCAACAACGGAAAACAAGTGCTCGACTTCAATGTTGATGGGTTAAAATGGTAATAGGTGACACATCTGCAACGAGATTGTCGCCTTCACGTTGTTGTATGGGGCTATTCGACTGTTTTATGATAGGCTAATTTTGTATCTGCTCTTCTATCCACTTTTCATAGTCTTCCCTATTATTCATGATCCCGTTTGCCTGATCAACCATTTGCCGTGTCGCCATCACTGCGCCTACTTGTATTTTTGCATAACCAATATGGTATATCGCATATAATACGCAGTATCGTATCAAGCGCCTGTTCCGGTACACGCAGTTGCCACAGGGGAGCGCAAAGCAAAAGGGGAAGCTTGTGAGCTTCCCCTTGAATCAGTGATTGAAAGTGATTTGTATTATTTTGTTTTGGCTGGTTCGGGGGTCTTGCCGGGAGCGGGTTGAGGGGGCGCTTTAGAGCCTTTGACGGCAGGGGCGGTTTTCTGCAATTCTTCGATATCCTGTTTCAGGATGTTCATCCCGTCAACGGCGGGCTTGTTGGTCGGGTTGAGCTCAAGGGCTCGGGAATAAAACTGGTATGCGTAGTCATATCTCTTCATCTTGTGGTAACACATGGCGACATTGGAATAGACATCGCTGCGGTTTGGGTTTTTCTTGGCGAGCTGAAGGAATATTTTGACTGCTTCTCCGTAGTTGCCGAGTTCGAACAGCAGATGCGCTTTATTGTTGGCGGCCAGATAGTCGCCGGGGCGCAGCTTGAGGGCCGCATCGTATTCCTTGATTGCTTCTTCGTATTTTTTACCTTCGGTCTCAAGATAATACGCATAGTCGATGTGGGCTTTCGGACTGTTGGGATGTTTCTTGATCTCGGCCTTGTACATGTCAGCCGCGGATTTGCTGCATCCCGCCCACAGGGGAACCATTAACAGAATTAGTGCAATCGCTTTGCCAAGCCTAAGGGGTTTCATCATTTCTCCTCAGAATTTTCTGAAATCCACAATTTGCATTTTACCTGAAAACACAAATTTGTCAAAACACGTTTTTCACGCGCCAACCCATTTTCGATGCAATGATGGCTCGATGCATTTCAGTTGTATGTAATCATTATACACCTTTTCAAAGATTTCTCTTATCGTCATAAAAAAAAGTTGCGGTATAATAATAGCGGAGATTCGGGGCCGCGCGGCATAAGTGTGTCCGGTGCGACGGGCTATCGAAATGAAGCGGGATAGGGGGAGCTTATATGGTATACGCGCGTGCGTGGAGTGCAATGACGCTGTGTGTGGCCATGATTACAATGGCATCTCTGCCGGCGTGGTCTGACGCGAGGCGGCATTCATTCAGCATGGATGAGGCAGGCATGGCAGTCATCAGTGTCGAGGCGTTCACTCCGGAATATGAATGGTCGATGCCGCACCCGGCGCCCGTGCTCGATGTAATGGTCGATGGCCGACTCGCGGGCAACATCGTCGTTTTCGGAGGTATGGCCCCGTTTCTCTATCAGGTGCTGAGTGATCGGATCGAAGCCGGAGACCATAATGTCACGGTAGGTATTTCGGGAGTCAGCCGGTCGATGGGGACTGTCGAGATCGCGACGGTCACGGTCGAACCCGTGTATGCCGGCGATTCGCGGTATCAGGCATATTCTCATTCACCGGTCATGTATGGCCATGATTACAACGATATTTCCGACACTCCGCTGCTGCTATGGGCCGAGGTCGCGCGCCATGAGCAGGCTTCCGCCGATTATGCCTATTCCTTTGTCTGGACCAATGAAGATGGCGGCACACCGACTGCCGCTCTCTTCGCACGATATGGCCGCACTATTGATTGCGAGTTGGCCATCGCGGTCTCCACGTCTCCCGACGGCTCCATGGCCCGTGAAATTTTCCAGACCTACAAGCACAAGTTTCTGCCTTTTGACGGCTCTCACTCCGGCAGCCGTCCCATCCTGTACAACGCAACGGTCAACAATGTTTTCGACACGAGGGGGAACGGGAAATTCAGGTTTTCCCCGGTCCCTGACATAATCGCGCCCCTCGGCGATGACGTGCGCGAAATCGTCCTCGATGCCAATCCCTGGATATATCGCATCATGGCGCAGGAACTCGTCAAGGAAGACAAAATCCTTTCCTCAGGCGCACCGCTCACTGACATCCGCAAGGGATATGATCCGCGCGATTATGTTTATGTCGACGTGAATCTGAAATTTCCCGCGTTGCCAAGTGGCGAAACCATCGTCCGTCTGAAGGGTGATCCCATGCTCCGGCGCTCCTCCGGGGGCAATCCAGATGTCGCAATAGACGGTAGCGGCTGGACCAGGTCCGCCGTCTTTGCCGGTCGCCGGCCGTCACTTGCAGACATCGAGGCCGTGGGCGCCGCCCTGATCGACGAAAACTCCAATAACACTATCACGGTGCTCGGCATCAAACGCGTGACGGTGCTCGATGAGTCATACCGCCCGGTCTCCATCACGATAGATCACAAGATCAAGACGACAGTCAATCGCAAAAGCCCGCGGTGGCTGTTTTCCCTTGACGGCATGTTGTCCGAGTAAGGGCCTTATGCTGATCTTTTTTCTCGAAATAGTTTGCTTCGCAGGGAATTTCAAATATGCGAAATATCAATTGAATTTCCTTCTGAATGGTTATGGTCTGTCAAGATGATCCGGCGTAGCATCGGAAAACAATAAAGACTTTCTGACACGGATTAACACGGATGATACTAATATGTTTTCAATAGAGCAGAGTTTATCCCCTGGAGACTCCAATAACAATGGATGGGAAATTTCTATTGAAATTCAGTATAAAAATCCGGTAACCGTTCACGGAATACCCGCGGAGAACCTTTTTTGCAAAAAAGGTTCTCCGCACCTCTCCAAAAAACTCCCTATGTTTGGAGTATTCTCTGGTTTTACGGGTTACAGGCGGCTGATATGCCACCTGTAACCCGTAAAAAATGGCTGGAGTATAGCATATAAAGTTTTTCGGTAGAGGTTTGGAGACCCCCTTTTTTCAAAAAGGGGGTCTCCATGCTCTTGTCGTGAACGCTTACAAAATCCGTAACTTGGCAATAACGTGATTTCAAACTTTGGTGCTTGGAAACACCTGCACCACATGGGTAAACTCTAATAAGTAGTCCGTATAAAAAAGCGCGGCTGGTGTGCCGCGCTTTGTGGTGTGTTGTGGACGTGCAGGCAGAAAGGGATTATTTGCCGGGTGCGGGTGCAGGCGCGGGGATGGGCGCCGCGCCTTTTTCGTCCTGTGATTTAGGGTTGATGTCTTTCATCTTGCTCTTGTCGACTTTGTAATCGTATTCCTTTTTGAGGCCATCGACGATTTTCTTGTAAGTGTCCTGATAGGTTTTGACCGATTTTTCGTTTTTGAGTTTTTCGGAGACCAGGTTTTTCACTTCGGCGAGTGGCTGCATGCCGGTTTCGGTTTTTTCGGTTACGAGGACGATGTGCCAGCCGTACTGGGTCTTGAAGGGAGTGCTGATTTCGCCTTTTTTGAGAGAGAATGCGACTTTTTCGAATTCTGGAACCATGCGGCCGTGTGTGAAAAATCCGAGGTCGCCGCCCTGTGCGGCAGAGGAGTCGTCGGAATATTTTTTGGCGAGTTCGCCGAAGCTTGCGGGGTTGGCTTTGATTTCGGTGTAGATTTTTGCGATTTTGTCTTCGGCGGCTTTCTGGTCTGCGGGGGATTTGCCCTGGGTGAGGAGTATGATGTGGCTGGCGCGCACCTGGCTTTTGTCGAATTCGCCCTGGTGGGTATTGTAGTACTCAGAGATTTCGGCGTCCGTGATCTTGATTTTGTCGATTTCTTCCTTGATCTTCTTGTCGATGTAGGCCTGGCCGAGGAAATAGCTGTCCTGGAGGCGGATTCTGGCGGCGACTTCGGGGTCTTTGTCGAGGCCTGATTCGCGGGCGGCCTGTGCGAGGAGGAATCTTTCGCCGAGCTCGTTGACGAGTTTGTCGATCATTTCGGGTGAAGTGAGCTGTGCTTTTTCGGCTTCGCCGACGCTTTTGAGAGCTGCGTCGACATCTTGTGTAGTCATGGCGCCGCCCTTGAATTCGACGATGGCCTGTTTTTTATCGACCTTTGCGCCGGGTTTGACGCCAGCGCATCCGGCTGTTACGGATACCATCGCGACGAGCAGTGTGGCGAGTTTGAGGGTGGTTTTTACGGACAACATTAAATATAGCCTCCAGAAAAATGGGTACGCCCCGCGACAGGGGGCGCAATGTATCAACTACGGGAGGGCATCAGTTCAGCTGCGAGAGTCTTTCCATCGGGCTGATTATGCTGGTGATGCGGACGCCGAAGTTTTCATCTACAACTACGACTTCGCCACGTGCGACGAGCTTGCCGTTGACGAGGATATTGATCGGTTCGCCGGACATCCTGTTGAGCTCGACGATCGAGCCGGGGCCGAGTTCGAGCACTTTCTGGATCGGCATATCCGAGCGGCCGAGTTCCACGACTACTTGCAGCGGCACGTCGAGGAGTACTTCGATGTTCTTTTTCGAAAATTCGAGAGTGACATCGTCAGCGTGAGATTCTTTTGGCGCAGCGGCCGGTTTTGCGGCCGGGGCAGGGTCTTCGAGCGGCTGCGCGTCGATCATGGCGGCGAGATCGTCGCCCATTGGCGCCATGCCGGCATCGGCTCCGCCCATGGATGACAGGATGTCGTCTATGCCGCCGTCCATCGCTCCCGCGTCGGTCGAGCCGCCGTCTATCGCTCCGCCTACATCGGCAAGCAGTGCGTCTATTTCTGACTGATCGAGGGTCGGATCACTCATGTTTGGTTCCCTCCTGAAATCTGCTATTTGGCAATTGGGTCTTGCGGTATTTCCAAATGATTAAGTATGATAGTTGTACCATTTTAGTTCGAGGTACATAATTAGTAAAGTTATTTTAACACACAAAAGGCCGACTGCAATAAGCAGAGCCGAAAACATTCCTTAAGGAACCTCACAACCGTGGACATGAACGACATCCTCCAGAAAGCGGTCGCATCAGGCGCGTCCGACCTCCACTTCTCCTACAACATGCCGCCTCTCGTCAGGATCAACGGGCAGATCGTCCCTCTCCCAGATACCGAAGCCCTCACGTGGGACCTCTCGAAACGCCTTATCTTTTCCATCATGACCGACGAGCAGAAACACCGTCTCGCCAATGAAAAAGAACTCGACTTCGCATACAGCATAGTCAATGGCCGCTTCCGCATCAACGCTTTTTTCGATAATTACGGTCTCGCGGCCACATTCAGGGTAATACCCACCGCGCCCCCCGACATGAAACAGATCATGATGCCGCCCGTCGGCTACAACCTCGCGCGACTGCGCAGCGGCCTCGTCCTCGTCACCGGCCCTACCGCCAGCGGCAAGTCCACATCTCTCGCAGCCATGCTCGACCTCATCAACACCGAACGCGCCGCTCACATCATCACGGTCGAAGACCCCATCGAATTCATGTTCGAAAATAAAAAATCCATCGTCCACCAGCGCGCCGTCGGCACCCACACCAATTCCTTCGGCAACGCGCTCCGATCGGTCCTCCGCGAAGACCCCGACGTGCTCCTCGTCGGCGAAATGCGCGACCTCGAAACCATGATGGCCGCCGTCACCATCGCCGAAACCGGTCCCCTCGTCCTCGCCACACTTCACACCGTCAATGCCGCACAGTCCATCGGCCGCATCGTCGAAGTCTTCCCCTCCTACCAGCAGCAGCAGGTCCGCTACCAGCTCTCGGTCACGCTCCGCGGCGTCATCTCACAGCAGCTCATCCCCCGCCGCGACCGTCCCGCGCGCATCGCCGCACGCGAAATCATGGTCGTCACCCCCGCCATCTCCAAGCTCATCCGCGAAGGACAGATACACCGCATCAGCGAAGCCATCCATGCCGGCGCCGACCTCGGCATGATCTCCATGGACGACTCCCTCCTCTTTTTCTACAAAAAAGGCATCATCAGCAAAGACGACGCCATCTCCCGATCCACCAATCCCGAAGCCATGACTAAAGCTATTGGAGAATAAACACATGGACCTCTCTGATATCGCACTTTTCAAAGATTTTTCACCCGAGGAACTCGAAAACTTCCTCCCCATCATACAAACTCTCACACTCACCGCCGGCGACATACTCTTCAACGACGGCGAGCCCGGCGACTCGCTCTACATCATCAAGTCCGGCTCCATCCGCATCTTCAAGGTCATCGACTCCGAAGCCGGCACCGAAAAATCACTCGCACTCCTCGAAGCCGGCACATTCCTCGGCGAAATGAGCCTCATAGAAGGCTCCACACGCTCCGCCTCCGCACGCGCCGAAATCGACTCCACTATTCTCAAAATCACACGCTCCGACTTCCTCAAACTCCTCCGCTCCTACCCCAAAGCCGCCATCCGCCTCTTCATCTCTTTCGTCAACGTCGTCTCCGCACGACTCCGCCGTACCAACGAAGAACTCATCGTCCTCTACGAAGTCGGCAAAATCATCTCCACCGCCCCGCCCCTCGAAGACCTCCTCGCTGGCATCCTCAAACCCACCATCAACGCCTGCAAAGTCCGCATCGCCATGGCCTTCGCGCTCAACGAATTTTCCAACAAACTCGAAAACGTCTGCACCGTCAGTGACGACGACACATCACACCTCAACGGACTCAAAATCAAATCCGACTCCGGCATCATCGCACAGTCACTCACACGCAACGAAATCCTCTCCATCCACGACTTCACCACCAACCCCGAATACGCCGCCGTCGAACGCTTCGGATTCGAGTCCGACCGCATGCTCGTAGTCCCACTCACACGCCGCGACCTCCCATTCGGCGCCATCATCCTCATCGACCGCACCGACGGCGAACCCTTCGACAACGCCAACATCAACCTCATCGGCGCCGTTGCCTCCCAGGCCGCAGCCGCCATCGAATCCGCCTTCTACCACAAAGACCGCGACGCACGCGAACAGTTCGACCGCAAATATCTCGCTTTCTGATTTCCCCGCGCACCTGATCTTTAAAAATCTCTTGTAAGCGTTCACGATAAGAGCATGGAGACCCCCTTTTTGAAATAATGGGGTCTCCAAACCTCTACCGAAAAACTTTATATGCTATACTCCAGAGAATC
>CAZQSL010000141.1:0-8466 GCA_964595945.1 uncultured bacterium | reverse complement strand
CGGATCGGTCACGGTGCCTCTGAATACCGCTTTGCCGCCTCCCGCCACGCTGCCGTCGGCTGGCGATGTGATGGTTATCTGGGGAGGCGAGGCATCCGCGCCCATGTAGGCGCTGATATTGCCGCTGGTCGTAACGGCAAAAAACATGCCGTCCGCGACGGCCGGCGCGGTCGATACTGTTTCGCCTGCGAAGAGGTGCGACAACTGTGCGCCCGTGTCCGCGTCGAGGATGTACAATCCGCCGCCGATTGTACCCGAGAGCAGATACTGGCCGGTTTTCACCGGCGAGGGCAGGAAATTCCACTCGCGGGTCGTACCCAGCGATTTCTGCCATTTGACCGCGCCGGTCATCCTTGCGAGTGCGGTAAGTTTCTGCTCGGTAAAACCCATGGAGACATAAACCGTGTCCGAAGAGGCGGCTATGGAGGATGTCTTGACAATCGTCGAAGAATCGACTGGTACCGTACGCCACATCGGCGCCGCGCTGCCCGGGTCGAATGAGTATATTGCGTTGTCATAGTGGCCGCCAGCGACGAAAAGTCTGTCGGAGTCGTATGAAGGGGCTTCCATAAACAGGTCGCCCCCGGTGGCAGCCGTGTTGAAAAGAGCGCCGGACGCCGCGTCGAGCGCCAGGACCTTGCCGTCGCCTTTTCCGGCGAAAACCCTGCCGCCGCCGACCGCTGGCGCGGAAGTGAACGGCTGATCCGCGTGATGTTCCCACAGTTTGCCCCCGGTAGCCGTATCGAATGCCGTCAGGCTGTTTGCGGGGATGCCCGCCGGGACGAAGAGAGTATCGCCGGACACCGTGAGCGCTGCCGAAATCTGACCTCCAGCGTCGGCCGACCATATCAGCGCGCCGTCCGCCACATCAAGGCAGATCACCGCTCCGCCGACCGTCGCGACGAATAGCCTGCCACTTGCCGCGGCAGGCGTCGATATGACCGCACTGCCCGCGTCACGCTGCCACCTTGGCGCGCCCGTATATGCGTCGAACGCGTGGATGTTGCCGCCGTGTGCCGCCACGAACAGCTTGCCGCCGTATTTCACCGGCGAGGCGATTACCTTTTCGTTGAGATCAGATGCCCATTTCAGAGTGAAAGGAGCCGCGAGCGAGATCGCCGCTACGCCGGTATTCTGGGGATTTCCCCTGAACGAGGGCCAGTCGTTGGCATTCGCGGCAAGCGGCATCAGGCACACAAGCAGCAGTACCACCGCGGATACGGCAATGAGGCGGTTGTTACATGTGCGTTTGCGCATGGGCTACCTCGCGAATGCCTTGATGTCGCCGTCCTGCGACGAGAATATTATGTAATTGTCGAAAATGGATGGACAGGCGGTTATGTCCGCCGATGTCGTATGGGGCCAGCCGGCGACGAGCGCCCCTGATGTGGTGTTGTCCGTCACGGCATAGGCCCTGTTGTCATTGGAGCCGAAGTATACTTTCCCGGAGTTGGGATCGTACATGGGACACGACTGTATTTCCCCCGGTATCGCCGGGGACGACGCGTCGGGAAATTTCCATTTGAGTGATCCGTCGGTGTTGTTAAGCGCATAGAGGCGGCCGTCATTGCCTCCGACATACACTGTCATGTCTCCGAACACATTGACCATGACCGAGTTGTTGACCCCCGCTGAGATATGATAGGGACTGGCCCATACCTTGTCTCCTCCAGGGGCTTTAGTGGTGTCGATCTTGTAAACGTATCCATTGGAGGAGGCTACCCATATCCATGCTCCGTCTGCCGGCCACCTGGTGTTCATGGGCCATACGAACGGCGAGGCGTACACTGTGCCGCTGATGTTGTAACTTGCGCTGACGGTACCGGTCATGCGGTCGATCTTGACGACCGATCCGGCGGTGCCGACATAGATGTAATTGTCGTATGGCTGCACCGGTGTCGCGTATACAGGCGAGCCGAGATTGGTGTCCGTCCAGTTTTCGCAAGTCGTCGATATGCTTGTGCCGACACGGCAATAGACCTTGCCGTCGAGTCCGCCGAAGTATATCCGCTCTTCGTACTGTTCGCTCCCCGTGGAGCGATTCCATCGTACGAAACTCGTGCGTATGGCCGAATTCGACACGCGATCGCTCTGCGTCAGGTTGCCGCTGCTGTCGAGTACATAGACATATCCCGACTCGTCGCCGAAAAAGATGCTGGAATTTCTGATGTATGGCAGGCTCCGGATGGCATCGTGAGCCGAATAAGACCAGCGTACCGATCCGTTCGAGAGGGTAATGCAGTATAATTTGCCGTCATCGTCGCCGATATAGAGTACGGGTGTCCCGGAAATCCTCGATGGCGCTCCCCCGCCGTAGAACGAAGCGGAAGTATCCGATGTTTTTTTCCAGACATAGGCGATTTCATCTCTCGTGATCGCGGGGGTCGACGACTGGAATGGCATAGATGCCGATATTTCGGTGGTTGTGCCCGAAAGAGTGATACTTGAAGTGGCTGCAATGCTGACGCCGAGGGTGTGGCCTTTGATGGCAAGGCCGGGGATATCGGCCACGATGAGCATTTTCTGCGTTTCGCCCGGCGCCACGGTGATCAGCCCGGCGGCATTGCCGCACGCACACAGCTCGGCGCTCGGACAGGAGCCGCCGGAATTGGCGCAGTTGGCAAACGAAAATGTCAGGCTGCCATCCGAAAAATCCTGCGTGTCGATCAATTCGTCGCCGGAGTCCCATGAGCCGCTGTCATTGGCATCGTGATAGAAGTAGATCGGAGAGCCGTCGATAGCCTGCGCCGTGCCGAGCAGATCGACAGCGATCGACGTGATATTGAAATCTGACGCCGATACCGAAGGCCCGACGGTGAGCAGCAGTAATCCGGCCTTGTCAGTGCCGGCGGGCAGCGTGCCGGGCGCGATGTCGGTGCCGGTGATCGTGATGGAAGACTTCAGCGTGGTGGTGGATGACGTTATCGGCGTCGTGGCAAAGACAATCACGTTGGCAGCAGGGACAGTAGTGGTCACCGAACCTGTCGCCGTGATTGACACTCCGGCAGTGTGAGAGTCGCCGGCTGTCGAATAGTTGTATGTGATGATCAGGCTGTCAGTTGCGCCGCCTGTGAGCGAATAGGCTATGGCATCGAATGTCAGCGTGGTGCCGGAGAAAGTCTTGGTGGTGGAAATCTGCACATCGCCCGGATCCCATTCGCCGCTGTCGTTGACATCATGCCAGAGCTTGGCGGCCGAGATGTCAGACGCGACTGCCGTGCCGGTCAGTGCCGCCGTTATCTCGGAAAGTGTCATGGCCGTCTGTGGCCGCATGAGCAACTGTATCATCGTATTGCCGGTCGAGCCCGTATATGCCGTTGTCGCCGCTTTGCTCACAAACGAGACGGTGAGCGAGCTTTTGACCGACTGGGTGCCGGTGTTTGTCACCGCAGAGTCCCTGGGTCCAACGCCGCCCGACTCCATGACGAGTCCTGCCGTTGCGTCTGTCGACACCCTCCGGGAGAGTGACATGTTGACTGTCGCGCCGATCGTAGGATCAGACGAAATGTCGATCGAAACGAATATCCTCTTGCCCCCCGAGGGGATCGTGACCGACACGGTCGCTGTTTCCCACAGGCTCGTGCCGGCATTCCAGGAGGCAGTGCCGATCAGCCCTCCCGAGTCGTCGCCGTCAGGCTCGAAGCTGCCATCGCCATCGGTATCAGTCCATATCTTCACCGCGCTGATGTCGGTGGAATTGACCGCCGTGCCCGTGTTGGCCACGCGTATTCTCTGGAGAGTGTCACCTGAGGCCCCGTTACCGGGCGCGACGAAATTCATAACCAGCAGATTGGTATCGCTGGATACGATAGTCGCGTCCGGCGCGCCTGTATTGGTGATCTGCGCCGCGTATATCGTATCCGTCGTGGCGGTAGCGGCATTGTATATTTCACTGTCGACCGGACCGTCGTTGGAGGTGGCAACCACAATCCCGGCGGTGGTATCGGACGATCCGGCCGGCAGGTACATCCTTATCGTTTTGCCATAAGCGGCTTCCGTGCCGATGTCGGCAGTGATATATACCCTGCCGATCGAGGATTGCGAAAGTCCGGTGTTGGCCCACCAGCCATTACCGGAGTCCCATGCGAGCGTGCCGAGCAGTGTATCCTGCGCAGCCTGAAATCCTGCCGTCGCCCCACTTTCCGCCCAGGCCTTCACGGCACTGATTTCATAAGAATCCACGGCGGTGCCGGCATTCTTGACTCTCAGTCCCGTGAGTGTCTGGCTGCTCACGCCATTGGAAGGTATCGTTATGTCCATCACCGGAAAATCGCTTTGCCCGGCATATACCGTGCCCCCCGGCGCGCCCGTATTGGTGATCTGGCTCGCTATCATTCCGTCGATCGTCTGTGTGCCGGGACTGACTGCGTCACTGCCGGTCGGCCCGCCGAACGTATCGGGCGAAAACACCACTCCTTCTTCCGCCACCGCCATTATGACCGTCGCGGCATCGGTCGGGTTGTCCGACACGTCGACTACCACCAGAAAGCGCTTGCCCCCGGTCGGCACCGTGATCGACTGCCCCGTAACTCCCCACCGTGAAGTGCCGGAATCATAAGTCATGGCAACACATGAAGCCACTTCTCCTGCATCAAGCCCATAGTCGCTGTCACTGTCGACACAGAGCCTCACCGACTCAATGTCCGTCGTATCGACTGCCGTCCCGGTGTTTATGACATATACCTCGCCGACAGTTTCAGACGCCGTGTCATCATTGGGCACCAGAAACGAAAGCGCGACCCTGTCGGTATCACCGGCCCTGAACGCTGCCGTGTCGGTCGCCACCAGCGCCATGTCCGATGCCGCGAACGCCCTTACGACCGAGACCGACATGGTATCGACCGAAATACCCACGCAGGGAGACGCAACTCCCCCCGCAGCTCCCCGGAACCTGAATTTCAGAGAATTCAGATCACTCGCACTTATGTACGAAATCAGATCGATCGTCGAAGTAGCCGCAGTCCCGGCCGTGGGGATCGGTGATATGGCATTGTCCACCCAGCTCCCGGCCCCTTCGTCCCATACCTGTAAATTGGCCGACGTCAGGGTGGAACCCGTCACGCATGTCGACCATTTCCACACAAACTCACTCGATACCGACGAAAGCGCGGCCCCCCCCGTCACATCAAATCCAAAGTCCGTCATCTCCAGATAGTTATACTCTTCGCCCGAAACCGTCGATGTCGCCGCGACACCGATATATTTGCCATCCGCGAGCAGCCCCGCCCCATTGTGCGATGTAATGGTCGTTGCAGGGTAATCAGTCGCGGTACCACCGCTAACTGGCGTGATGGTGATCATAAACTTGTCGTAGAGCGCGGAGCCCGTGGCGCAATTCGACGTCGCGACTCTCACTTTCATATTGTTGATCTGATTGCGCGCTTTCAGATATGGCGATGTTATAGTTTTACCCCGTTTCGAATATGATGTCCCGACCACAAACCCTGACTGATAGTCGGTCCACTCTCCCGAATCCTCATCCCAGAAAGCAAGCACCGTATTGTCCGCCGTCATGGAACACACGGACTTCACGTAAGCGTTGACCCTGAAAATGTATACATCCGGACTGCCCTCCGCCAGATTTACGTCAAACCCTCCGAAATCCACATAATTCGTCCCGTCGATCGCGCTGCCACTATTGGGCACTATGTCAAACGGCGGCTTGGCCGTGCTGTTCTCATAGTCCCTGACGGCAAATGTCGACGAAAGATAATCGACCTCTCCCGCGTATTTCTTCTGCTCCACTTTCGCCTGAGCCCTCACGCACGAAAACAGTCCGGCTGCAATCACTATCACAATCAGACATATCCTGCACTTTCCGAAGCGCTCTCTCATCTACCACTCCACGGCAGTCTTCACTGTCAACTGATTTCCGGGAACAGATTGCAAAACGACATCTCGACAGCTCCGGACGAACACTTTCCGCACGCCATGAACGTATCCCTTATCGGCGAAGATGTAATCACCGGCTTTTCATATTCGCGCATCCACTCGCCAGTGGCCTCACCCGCCTGCATTTCCGGCTTTTCACTATTCATAATTTGCGCACAACCTCTTGCGACAGCGTGAATTCATTACCTATATATATTGTACCATACCGGACGATTCATTCAATTATTACAACGCGTTTACACACTGTGTTTATCGTCACATTTTAATGACAGAGCCATTTCATCAGCCGGCGCCTCATCATCCAGATTCATCGCATCTCTCAAGACATCCGCAAGATGACACGCCCAGCCTGACCTGCCCAGCACATCCCCATCCTCCGCAAGCGCAAGCCCCGGACACCTCGCGCAATACTCAGCACTGTCGCATTGCCTGCAATCATACAAATTGTCCAGTTTCGCAATCACGCTCAACTCAGGACTTTCGTACAGACTCTCCACTATCCCGTCGAAATCGTCCTCCGGCAACCTTCCCGCCGGCCACTTCAATTCGAGACACGGAAAAACCAGCCCATCCGGCCCCACGCACAGACTCCCCCTGCCCGGCTCACACACGGGTCCCCTCGCCCTGATCTTCCCCGTCCCCTTCACATACTCCCTGACAATCATACCTGTCAATGCGCCATCCATGACTCTCAAGCCCACCGGGTCCATACACCCGTTGTCACAGGGAAATACCGTCGGATCTATCCTCATCGTCACGCCGATCCGCTCACACAGCCGGCCGATCGCCCCTATCCTCTCCGCGTTACCATCCATCACGACAACCTTTGCAGCCACCCGCACCCCCGCGCGCCTCAACAGCCTCATCGCTCCGATAGTCCGATCAAAAGACCCGGCACATCCGGTCACAGTGTCATGCAGTCCCGATTCATCCCCATACAGGCTTATCCCCACCTCATACACACCTGCCCTCTCTATCGTTTCCACTTCTTTTTCACCAATGAGAGTGGCATTGGACATGATCCTGACCGAAAATCTTTTCCTTGACGCATACGACAGTATCTCCCCGAAATCATCCCTCAAATAAGGCTCTCCACCCGTGAACGCAACAAACATGACACCGTGCCCAGCCATCGCGTCAAGTATTCTGCATATTTCGCCAGTATCCAATTCCTGACTCTGCGGAGTCTTGATATAACAATGCCTGCACTTGAGATTGCACCTGTGCGTAACCTCCATCAAAACCGTAACAATCCGCCTGTCCCGGATGGTTCTTTCGTACAATTCTCTCAGCACATTATCCATTTCCACCCATTCCGGCCACATTCATCCAATTTCGACGATGATACGCTTTTCAAGCGCAGATGTAATGAATTCATCATAATCAGCCAGCGCCTGCTCAAATCCTACACCATAGTCCGACTTCATCCTGTCGACCGTTTCCTTTTTGTCAAAACCACCTTCGATACAGTCCCATATCAGCGAAGCCGTGCAGTTGAGATGATGCGCCTCTCCTGTCTGGGACGATATTATGAATATCTCCTCCCCGATCCTGCGCCACGCACATTTTTCATTTATCTTCAATTTTTGATTTTGCATCATTCAACACCCCATCTATTGTCCGGGCATCATCTGAAAGCCCGAAAGAAAATTCCATCACATGATGGCTACTTGTGAATGCAGTAGCGAATTCGAGCGCCGCCTCCAGGAAAAACCTCTCCGGCAGTACAAATCTGAGATTTTCCACAAGAGCGGTGACCGGATACAGCCGGCCGAAAGATTCCGCCACGGATATTTCCCCCCGCCTTTTCAGCAGAAAAAAGAGACCCAGAGGCATCTCTCGCTTTCCTTCACCGAAAAGAGCTGTCTTCTTCATCCATTCCGGTGGAGTAGACACGCGATACCCTCTATCGCCCACATACAGTATAAGCGTTTCATCGTCAACGATCCTCCAGGTCGGAAATTTGGCTGCAAGAGTGGTCTTGCCCTGCCCGGAAGCACCGGAAAATACATCGCAAGCACCATCGGAAATAACTCCTGTGCCATGTATTACCGCCGCCCCGCTCTTTAGCAGGACATAAGAGATGATCAGGGACAGGAGATACTCGAATGCGCCATCTGTCCCATCTGTCGACAGCCATGCTTCTCTCCGTCCTTCGTGTATGAAAAACGACCCCCATGTTGTCTCTAAAACACAGTTCCCATCTGATCTCCCAGTCTTGCCAGAACCGGCGTCGACATTTTGATTTTCTACTTTTATTACAAATTTCCGGAGGCTGCCACCTATTGATCCCATGTGTCCCGAAGCAACGACAGTCTTCGGGACAAGCTGCTCCACCGAATCATCGTACTCGATGACAAACAGCACTGGGCCGACTATGTGACATGAGCGAGCGATCATATAAAGATTATACTGGACATCCCCGAAAAATGCCTGCTATCGCTTAGTTGATTTCACAAAAAAAGGAACCGGTGCGGGAAATGCCGGTTCCTTCGATATACGCGTGAATGAAATAACACTTAGGGTTTGGAAGAAAATAAACATAGCAAGATTGCGCCGGATTTTTGGCCGTAA
>CAZQSL010000140.1:0-8571 GCA_964595945.1 uncultured bacterium | reverse complement strand
TATGAAGATGGCGACGGAGAGCGCCGCGAAAAAATATTTTTCGGCAATGGAGGGATTATCTTTCAGAAAAATGGATTTGGGCGGGACGGGGAGACCTGAAAGAGAAGGCAGCAGCCCTGCGGATATCATCGCCGTGACAGTGACTGCTGGGATGTGGAACGGGAATTGCCCGATGGCGTACAGCAGCAGAGCGGTAGCGCCTCCGGCAAAGGCGGCGCCATACCTTGCCGTTTCGCCGCCCGTGCGCAACATCGGCAGCAGTGGTGAGGCGAGCGCGGCTATCACGGCCAGCAGCATGAGCATCCCCGGCACGCCGGTTTCGGCCGCGGCTTCGAGGTATTCGTTGTGCACGCGGTCAGGAAAGCTGATGTGCGCAAGGTTGGCGCTGTCGTCAAAAAGCGACTGCTGGTACAGTGGATGGAAAACCACATAATTATTGAGTCCGGTACCCGCGAGGGGCTTTGACCGGGCAATGCTGAAGGCAGTCTGCCAGATGAGCGCCCGTTCGCGTCGGCTGCCGTCCTTGTCGTCGGTGATGCTTGCCACGCGTTCGGAGATCGAAAATATTGTGGGATTGATGCGGGATTTCGTGAGAAAAATGGCGGATATGGCCAGCAGGATGACCGCGAGCGCGGCAAAGCCGGAGAAAGCGTTGCGGGCAGGACGGCCCTTGCCGGCGGAGAGCACGGCCATCACCAGCAACCCGGCCAGACATGCCGCCCATCCGCTGCGCGTGAATGTCACGATCAGTATCCCGCCGCCGAGCGCTGCGCTGCCGAGCGCAAAAAGACGGGTCATCCGGCTTTCGCTTTCGCGATAGACAGTCCAGGCTATGGGGATCAGAAACACGAGGTAGCCAGCCATGTAAACCGGATTGCCAAAGCAGGCCGAAACACGGCCGTCGAAATTGCCGAGCCATGTCGCGGGTGGCAGCGCCTCGACTCCGGCGAGTCCGAAGACTGACCAGTATTTGTTGATCAGAAGGGTATCCCACGGAAAATAACTTTTGCCGAGCAGATCATACACACACATCGGGGCTACGAACCACATCGGCACGAGCATCAGCGCGACCAGCCTGAGCGACTGGGCGCGAGTGGTGAAAAACTGCACCGTGAAAAAATATATTGCCGCCAGACACAGCAGCACTTCCCACTGGTCGCGCCACAGATGTTTGTTCGGCGCGTAAAAAACACCCGCGCCTGTCCACAAAAGGTATATGAGCAGTGGCATGTCAGCTTTGGTGCGCCTGATCGAAAACTCACCCGCAGAGATCGAACGATGGACCCACATCAACAGCCCCGCCACCGCGAAAAGTTTCAACAGCATGATTTTCACAGGCGCAAACGGATCGACAGCACTGCCGACGAATGCCGTTACTATCATAAACGCGAAAACTGAAGCGACAAACAGCGGGAACCGGCGGTTCGTTATTTTATCGTCCATATTCTCCAAAAGTGTTGTCTAATGTATTAAGTTTGACAACAATCACATTGCGCCGGCGCAGTCGATGTTGTAAACTCGGCAGCATTATTATATAGTTATACCGGTCACATTTGAATGATTCAGCAACAATGAGCGGGTACCATAAAATGGGTGATATCACAAGCATGACAGGCGTTGCGATACACAAATCGACAATCGGACACGGATTCCGCGCCATAATGATGGTAATCCTCCTGCTAACAGCCGGGGCCTCGGGATGCAGCCAGAGCAAGCATTCGCCGCCATCCGACTTCAAGCCGGCCACTGGCGAATGGACATCTCACAGGGGAAATGCCGGAAACGGTGTGGCTGCCAGCAAACTCACGCCCCCGTTCGCGCAGCTATGGCAATTCGAGGCCGACGGGCCGCTTCGCTCGTCTCCCGTTGTCTCTGGCGGCATCGTCGTCATTTCGAGCCAGAAAGGCACCATCTACGGCCTTTCGCTTGCCGATGGCAAACAGGCATGGAAATATCGTGCAGACGACGGCATCATCGCCTCACCTGCAATTGCTGACGGCAGCCTGTATGTAGCATCCATGCGAGGCACTCTCTATTGCCTGACGGTCGTCGATGGCAAACCCTGCATTTCCAACAATAAAAAACTGCGCGGCAAACTCGTCGCGCCTCTCCAGACCGGTGACAGGCAAGTCATGGGCAATCCCGCTCCCGCAAAGGGTGGCGCGGCAATTACCCGTGACTCTATCATAATCGGAGCCAACAACAAATCACTGCAATCAATCAATCGTGACGATTTCGATCTCAGATGGTCGGTGGATGTTTCCGACTGGATCGAGGCCGTCCCGGTCGTCGATGGCGGCAATGTATATTTCGGATCCAATGACGGAAGGCTGTATGTAGTCGACGAAAAAACCGGCGCGAAAAAATGGTCGTATCTCACGGAACGATGCGTCTACTCGACACCTGCCATCATCGGCAACATGGTGATATTTACGTCATGGGACGGCAAAGTCTATGCCCGCGACAAAATCGACGGCGAAAGAATGTGGGACACAAAAATCGACGATCAGATATCCTCCTCGCCAGCAGTCTATAAAAATACAATTATCGCAGGCGGCGCCTATAGCGGCGACCTCGTGTCGCTCGACGCCGAGACCGGCAAGGTGCTGTGGCGCATGCCGACACATGGCGGATTTGACGCAGGCCCCGTGATTACTGGCGACTATGTCATCATTGGCTCTTATGACACCAATCTCTACGCAATCGACGCGCGCACGGGCAGCGTCGCATGGAAATACGAATCCCGCGCGCCGATCAGGAGCGCGGCGGCTGTCGCCGGCAATGTGATCATCTCGACCGATATGCGCGGCCGCGCGACCGCTTTTGTCGAGGCCGCGAAATGACTGTATCCGCTGATACGGATACCTGCTTTACCAGCAGAATACGAAGATGGGGGAATCTACGGAATGACTACTCAGCAAAATATCAGACTCTACGAACCCGGTGAATTCATCTGCTATCAGGGCGAAGACAGCAACGAAATATTTGTCCTGCGCTCGGGGTCGCTAAGCATATTCGCAGTCAACGACGAAGGCATCATCCCGCAGGATCGTGTCGAGTCCGAAGGCATCCTCGTCGGCCAGGTCAACCAGCCCGGCGCATTCTTCGGAGAAATCGGCGCCATCCTCAAGGAGCCGCGCTCCGCGTCCATCAGGGTCAGCGACGACGCCCCCGCGCAGGTGATGATCATCAACGTCCTCGGCAACAGCTTCGAGACCACTATCATGCAGAACCCCAAAATAGGATTTGCCCTCGCAGCCACCATCGCCCAGCGCCTCGCGACCACAGCCTCGAGCGTGCGCAAATGCGACGCCATCGCCATAGCCGCGAAATCCCAGATCGAAAAAGCCACAACCATCTTCACCGATGTCATCTCGGCGCTCGAAAAAACTCTCGCCAACAAAGAGCAGGAAAACGAACACGTCAACGAGGCCAAATCTTCCATCCTCTATGAAATCGGCCGCCTCTCGACACAGTTCGGCTCTCTCCCCCTCGACCTGTTCGCGGTCCTCGAAACCGCATTCAAACAGCATACAACCCTCTTCAAAAACCGCACGGCCGCCACAGCCGAACAGGCCGGATTCATCGAAGCCCCCATCCCCGAAGGCCCGGCCAACCCCCCGGTCATGCACTTCGAAAAAGGCTCGATCATCTGCCGCGAAAACAGCATCGACGAAAACATGTACATCCTCCTCGGCGGCCGCCTCGAAGTACTCGTCGGCACACGCACCATCGAAATCATCAAACGCAAGGGCGATATCTTCGGCGAAAACGCAATGTTCGGCAAACTTCCCCGCAGCAGCGCCATCCGCGCCCTCACCGACGTCCACGCGCTCCCCATCCCCCAGGCCGCAGTCGCGGCGTACCTCCTGAAAAAACCCGAACTCATCATCCACATCCTTCGTGGATTCGCCCGCCGTCTCCCACTGCTCAACGAAACTCTCGTCTCATCCTCAAGACAGATGTCACAATTCGTTAACCTCCTCGGCCGCTCTCCCGAAGGCTGCATGACCACCATCGAAGACATTGTCCCGAAACTCGCCGCCGATGCCGAAATCTTCACCGAAGACGAATCTATCCCCATCAAGCGCATCACCGACCTTAAACCCGAAATCACCGCCATCTTCGAAAAAATCAACAACGCCTATGTCGAACTCTGCGCAGAAATCGGTATCCACACCGATGCCGCCACAGAGCAGGCTCCCACCTTTGACCTCCTGTCACTCACCACACCGAAATTCGACTTCGTCACAAAAATCGAAGAACTCTCCACCCTCGACTCCGAACACATCAACTTCGTCATCAATCCCCAGAAGGACATATTCCGCGCATGCGCCGCGGAATTCGGCCACGAAGCGCTCCTCAAACAGTGCAAATTCAGCGACGCCCTCTGGAAGGATTTCATCTATGGCCGCATCCACAACCACGAAGAATCCTTCCCCCGCCAGTTCCTCACCTTCTCACTCGACAACGCCGGCAAAGCCAACCACAACAAGGAATACGTACTCAACGCACTGAAATACATTCTCGCCCGCACACAGCAGGAAATCGCATTCCTATACAAGGATGGCCGCTGCGTCGAGGCCCTCTACCTCCCCGACATCTTCGGATCGGAAAACGAAGAACTGATCGACGAAGCCACCGTCACAGCCGTCATCGACGCATTCAAAAAGAAACCCGACGACCGCGCCAACCTCGAAAAACTCAACAGCCTCTACTGGGACATGGTCATCGCCACCATCGCAAAAAAACTCCCCGCGGTCAAAGACGGCACCTTCCAGTTCGCTGACACCGAGCTCGCCCTTCTCAACTATGGCCTGCTCGACCCCTCATTCCTCGCGAAAGACTCCAGCGTACCGGCACAGATCGAAGAAGACAAAAAATTCAAGGCCCCGGCCAACCACAAGCTCGACTACATAATGCTCTCCGACAGCCTCCGCGACTTCTACACCGAAACCTTCGGCACCAAAAAAGCCGAAAAACTTCAGGCCGCAAAAGACAAGGCCGAAAAAGAACTCACCGAATGCACCGCTCGCATCGCCGCCCTCATCAAGGGCCGCGTCGACCTCGTTCGCAACTTCCCACAGGGCGTGACCATCACTCCCCTCATCCAGAGCTACGACAACATCGTCAAAAACAACGCACAACTCGACCGAAAAGTCAAATTCGGCATCAACATCTCCAACGAAGAACGCGCGGCTCTCGTGCAGATCAAGACCAACAAGAACACCATCAATACCCAACTCGCATCATTCTTCACTTCCATCAAGGGCAAGGTCTCCGAAGACAAGATCACTCAGGTGCGTCTGCTCGGCGAAGAACTCGAAAAACGCGTGATCGAAGAAATCGACCTCAAGGAAAATCTCGAAAAGAGAATCCTCGAAACCCGCCAGCATGAGCAGGAAATGAAATCAACATCCATCAAATCCAAGGAAAACGCCTATCGCAGCGAAATGATACGTCTCAAGAAATACGGCATGCTGATGGCGAAAAAATGCAATGTCGATCCTTTCGCAGTACTTGTCAATACACGCGAAGTCGCCAACAAGGCCCGGGTCGCTTCTGTCATCGACCTCTTCCTGTCACCCGAAGTCGATCCCCAGATATTCGATCCCACATTCCCGCGCATCAAACAGTTCGGCAACCCCAAGGTAATGATCGTCCCCGGCAGCGGCATATCGGTCTATGACTGGGAAAAACACGTGTTTCTCATCCCGCTCAACGCGCCAAAATCCCTCGAAGAATCCCTCGCCAACGCTTTCGTCGAATTTCACTGGGACATGGACGAAGACAAGAGCCTGCGCACCAGTTATGGTGAAATCAACAAGGAATACAAAAAACTCTCCATCACGAAACTCAAACAGCAGCTCGCCAAGGACTACGTCATCTGGGCCACACAGGAATCAAAAGGCTGGAAAAAACTCGACAAGGACGTCCGCGACTGGTTTGTCGTCAAGATTGCCAAACAGCAACTCGAAAAAACAGAGTGACATGGCAAGTGTTTTCGCCCATCTGTGCGAATCCGCTGGCGTGGCAGCATATTCCGGCGGATTCGCATACAGGGTAATTTTTTCAGAGCGAATCGATTCTTTCAGGCGTCCCATTTTTTTCTAATTGTTTTTCCGTCCTATTACTATCCTAACAAAAGTACTATATTCTATAGTGTGCGATTGTGGTTTCCCCGCTGCGTCATGTTTGTTCGCGCTTGCCAATTCAACGTCAAGACCAGTGCGTCGATGCAGTTGTTTTCCGCATTCAGGAGGTTCTATGTCTTTACTGCTCACTTCAGTTTTCAGGCCTTTCGGCGTCGATGACCAATATGGCCGCAAGGAAAACAAACTCGAATTATTTCACAATCAGGTTACCCGCGAACAGGGCATATTTTCGATGCGGTCCAACCACCGCAGCTTCGGGCTGTATTTCATGGCCCAAAATATCAAGATGCCGACTGTCGTGCTCGATTTTCCATCTCTGAAGGAATTTCGCCGCGAGGTCGCAAAGGGCTATGACTATGTTGGCATTTCATTTATCATGCCAAATTTTGTCAAGGCTAAAAAGATGGCTGAAATCGTGCGCGAAGTGGCGCCGACGACCAAGATCATCCTCGGCGGCCACGGCACGCCGATCCCCGATATCGAAAAACTCATCGAGTGCGACTATGTCATCAGAGGTGAAGGCATCACGCAGCTCCGTAAACTGTTCGGCGAAGATGTCGATGCGCCCATCGTGCATCCGGCCATGCCGGGATCGGACAACAAGCGCATCCTCGGGCTCCCCCTGCCACAGCGCAACGCCGTGCTCGTGCCGGGCGTCGGCTGTCCCAATGCGTGCCGCTTCTGCGCTACGTCCCACTTCTTCGAAAAACAGTATTTCTCTTTTATGAAGACCGGTCGCGAAATCTTCGACACGATGGTACGCATTTCCGACGAGATGCATACAAACGATTTTTTCGTCATGGACGAAAACTTCCTCAAGCAGAAGGAACGCGCGCTCGAACTGATGGAGATCATGGAAGAGGAAGGCCGGGATTTCAGCCTCAGCATCTTCTCGTCGGTGGAGGCGATCAAGGCGTTCGGAGTCGACAACATGGTGCGCCTCGGCGTGATATACCTGTGGATCGGTGTCGAGTCGAAGCAATCTCTTTTCGACAAAACCCACGGCGTCGACGTCAAGGCGCTCATCGAAGAAATCCGCGGCAAGGGCATTATGGTACTCGCCTCGACAATCCTTTTCCTCGAACACCACGACCGGCAGACCATACAGGGTGACATCGACTACGCCATCAGTCTCGCTCCGGATTTTACGCAGTTCATGCAGTTCGGCCCGGTGCCACAGACAGCGCTTTACCTCGACTACAAGGAGCAGGGCAAACTGATCGACCCGTCTGAAATGCCCTACGAAGAGTGGCATGGCCAGAAACGCATCAACTTCCGCCATCCCAATTTCACAAGCGAGGAGACAGAGGTCATCCTGCGCGAAGCATTTCAGAAAGAATACGAAACACTCGGGCCCGGCATCCTCCGCTCATGCGACACGATGATCCGCGGCCTCAGCGATCCCGTCTATCAGACGTCCGATCCGATGCTCCGGCGCCGCTATAAAATCCTCGAACAGAAATGCCGCCGCATCCACTATACCCTCAATGCCATGAAATGGCTCACTCCCACCACGCACATGTCTAATCTCGCCGACGAAGTGATCGCCCGCTACAACGCCCACTTTGGCTCCAGGACCGCGTTGCGCCTCACGGCGTCATCATTTATCTACATCGCCGCCCGCGTCGCCGAATTCAAGATCAGCCTCGGCAATGATTCTCACAATCCGAAACTTATCAAGGAAATGTTCCGCGTGCAGCCCGAAGCCTACAAGGCAATGAAAGGCCGCATCCAGACACTGTTCCGAAGCAAACGCACATGGGCAATCCTCGAAAAGAACCGTAGCGATGACTTCGAGCTGTCACTCTATTTTTCCGGAAGCATCAAAAAAGACACGGTCAAAAAAGTATTCGAACGCATCGACCGCCATCCGGCAAAACTCAAATCCATCCGTATCAACTTCGCGCCCGCAACACGTTTCAGCGACGACACGGTCGAAACTTTCGTCGACAAACTTTCCCGCAAATGTATGGATATTCGCATCCAGTGCTCGCAGTCGCAGCAAAAACAGTCCGCGCTGTTCGCCCACCTCGTCAACAAATACCTCATCAAAATCACCACCTATTAGCATTGGCGGCCAAGATACATCGCATGGCAGAGCACGGCGGAGCCCCCCTTTTTTCGGGTGAGGCTCCACCGCCGTGCCATGCCAGATCGCGATTTGATATCAGCTTCAATGGAATGTAAACAATTGTAGCGACACTACCCCATCATCTCAAAAAACAGTCCTCGACTAAGTCATTTGTGAAGTGAGAATTCATCAATATACAATCAGACGGGCGGCATACAAATGAGCAATATGGCCGCAACAGTTATTCAGGGAAAGTCATCATAATGGAAAAGCGTACAGAAACCCTTTAAATAAGGGTTTCTATACTATCATACCAAGTTGCGTTCATACAAGAATATGAAAACG
>CAZQSL010000139.1:0-8589 GCA_964595945.1 uncultured bacterium | reverse complement strand
GATGCCGCCCCTCAATCTTCTTCCACAAATGTTTGTACTGGGGTGGTATGTTGTCGTAGAGAATGTGCTGCGTGGCAACCCAGCACGTGCGGTGATTGGGGATGCGTGAAAAATATTCGAGCGTGGCCGTTGTCTTTCCCGTGCCAGCGGGAGTGCGAACGAGAAGCGCTTTGCCATCGGCGTGCTGGTCATAATCCATGCGGTAGCGGTGAATGTGGGCGAGCATGGTAGCTCTAATGGCGTCCGGGGTATCGAACAGATCGGCGGCATCAAGTGGCTTGAGCACTGTGGTCTGCAAACGCCGGTTGGTCGTGGATTCGTGGTATTTTCTGAACAGCTCACATGTGTCGTTGCATGGGTATCCGAATGCTTTTGCCATGCCGCAGTTGAACAGGTAGCGGGTGTCGTGGCGGTACACCGTGGCAACGGCGGACTTCGTGGAAGCCTCGATGGTTTTCGCGTCCGATGATGAAAAACGCGCCAGAACGCGAATGGCGTGGTCAGTGAGTAACGCGGTGGTCTCATCCTGAGTGCGGCCAATGGCTTTGAAATAGGTGGCAAGAAATACGGTGACCATGTTGCGGTTGGCGCGGCTGCCGGGCATTACGCCTGTGGCGAGCGCTTCTTTCACACACGGCGGATGATGGAGATTGATGATGGGGAGTGGAGCGCGTGATGGCGCTGGCGCTGACTGACGCGCAGCCTGAAGTGTGCTTATGTCCACCGGTTTTACCGTGTACTTGGTTTTTCTGTCGGTTTCCTGCTTCGCAAGTGCGTAAAGTTGCGTGAGATATTCGTTAGGCGCACATACCGATTGCGGTATGACTGATGGTTTATCGGCCATGCCGATAATGTGCTTTACGCCACATTCAAGATCGGAAATATTGATAGCAATTTTGCGAAGGCCGGTGGACTTGTGGATGGAATTGGGAAGACGGAACTGTCGACGTGATGAATAGATGGCCTGATCGTAATGAAGGGTGTTGCCGCATTCCTCATTGATCAAACGCGCCATTTCCTTGTTGATAAAATGGTTGGTTGCGGACAGTTCCTGACCGAAGCACTGATAGCTCACGACAATGTGGAAGCCGCGCCCGCCGGTGAAGAACATCTGATAAGGCACACATTTGCTGTCGAAGAAACGTGCCAGTTGCAGCGCGCTTGCAGAGGCGTCATCAAGAGTTTTGAGCGGCTTGTCAGGCGAATTGCCACCGGCATCAAAGTCGAATCCAAGATCGATGAAGCAACCCTTCGGGATAGCTGCCTCAAGCGCTGCAACATCTTTTTTATGTTGATCGAAAACGGATACGGCAGGCAAAGGCTTCAGGCCGGACAGGTGCCGCAAATGAAGCTGCGCGTTTCTGAACTTGGTGACGGCCACCGCGTATTCTTCCGGATAATAGTTAAGCGTGGTGTAGATATTGTGATCGAAAAACATGGATGAAAACTTTTCAGCGTTACCCGGCACGTCCTCAAGAATGATCCACGCGTGTTTATAATCCCGCTCGATGTCCCACTGAGGATAGATATCATCGTGCGCGAAGCCGAACGCATCATAGAAACGCTGCGCGAAATTAACTTGGCCGCGACCGCGCATGAAAGCGGCATCATGAGTGTGCCAGTATTCGCGGAACAATTTCATGCCGTGGCCTCGGACGAGAACGCAGGGATGGAAAGAAATGTATGTCGGTTGTTGCTTGCCGTTTTACTCGCGCAGTTGCGGATTGCCCAGCGGTCGCCGACGATGATGGCCGTTTTGCGGGCGCGCGTGACAGCGGTATAAAACAAGTTCCTGTGGTGCATGTATGACTGAGTTTTGTGAACGATGGCAATAACACATGGATATTCCGAGCCTTGCGCTTTGTGTGTAGTCAGGGCGTAAGCAAGCGACACGTCACGCAGGTCTTCGCGTTCAACGATTACTTCGCCTTCATCAAACAAAATGGTGTAGCGGTCATTCACGGTGTCGATATTTTCAATCGTGCCGATGGAGCCGTTCATCACTCCAATCTCATAGTTGTTTCTCGTCTGGATCACCTTGTCGTGCAGATAGAAACGCGGTCTGTGGCCAGTTGCGACTGGCTCGACGGTGATGCCATAACACTTCTTCTGGATAAGACACTGGAGCGTGATGTTTAGATTTGCTACACCGAGTATGCCATTTTTCATAGGAGCCAGAAGTTGCACATCATTGACGAGGTGATAACCAAGCTGCTCTTCGAGGACGGAGGAATACATGGCGCAAATGAACTTATGGATTTCGGTCTGGTCACGATAGGCATCAACCACAAACCAGCTTTTCTCCGAGTCGGCGGTCTTATCCATCTTTGCCACTTTACCGACGAGAATTGCGATGCTGTTTTCCTTCAGGATGCCCGCCTGTCGCACGACCTGATCGAGTATGACGGTGGGAATGAGCCGGTTGGATAATATGTCACGGATGATGTTGCCGGGGCCGACCGGCGGAAGCTGATTGTGATCGCCGACAAGGATGATGTTGGTGTGTGCGAGGTTAATGGCTTTCAGCAGGTGATAGAACAGCGGCACGTCGGTCATACTCATTTCGTCGATTATCACCACATCGCACTTCAGCGGCGTTGATTCACACACCTTAAACTCGCGGCCATCGTAACGAAGCATCCGGTGTATGGTCTGCGCTGGCATGCCTACAACCTGCTCGATGCGTTTCGCCGCCTTGCCCGTTGGAGCCGCGAGAGCAACGGAATAACCTGACGCGGTGTAGAGTTTCGCAATTTCATTAATGAGATGCGTTTTGCCCACGCCCGCGCCGCCTGCGATCATGACACCCTTGTGATGTATGGCCGCTTCGTATGCCAGCTTCTGGCACTCTGTGAGTCCGGCGGGAATATGTGCCACTGCATCTTCCGCGTCGAATTTGCTATTGCCGTCACTCAACAGCTTCAGCCGCTCGGCAATGAACAGTTCCATGCGAAAAATGTGTGGTAGCGCCACACACAAACGACCGGCATTGCAGTATTCAATGAAGGTGCCAGCGGCAAGCATCTCACCAAGCTGGCGCAGAATGATGTCCTTACTGTTGAGAGTATCCATGATGAGTATTTTGTTGGCCTGCGAAATCAGTTCTTCCGAATCAATCCATGTGTCGCCATCCTGCAGTGCTTGCGACACCTCATATAAAAGAGCGGCACGAATACGCTCGGGATTGTCTTTCGGTACGCCCATTTTGAGAGCGATCACATCGGCACGCTTGAAACCATAGGACGGCACATCGTCTATCACGCAGTATGGATTGGCCTTGAGGGTGGAGTATGTGGCTTCGCCATATTTCTCTATCATGACGGAAATCTGACGGTGGGTAAGACCGTATGCGGCGAGCAGCGTCATGCACTTATTCATGTTTTTGTGGCTGACCCATTCATCGTGCAGACGTGCAACTATTTCACGCGTCATACCGTGAATGGCGAGCAGACGCTCAGGAGCGTTCGTCACAGTCTCATCGAAATGGTCGCCGCAGTAATCAGCAATAATCTTCGCGCGCTGCGCGCCGATGCCTTTCATGGCGGGATTGTTCGTGATGTAACGGATGATGCCAGCGCGGTCGAACTGTGTGTCATACTCAAATCGCGTAACACGCAACTGCTCGCCATACTGATTGTTTTCAATATGGCCAGTAAGTATGACTGCATCATTCTCGCTTGCTACAAACGGGCCGCACACACGCATGGTTTTGCCGTCCGCCGTTCTGACCGTGCCTGTGAAAAATCCGTTCTGGCAATAGAACACCCGGCTGACAGTGCCTTGCACAGTGATTTCTTCGCTGTGTTTTGATCGTGATTTCTTGATCGCATTATTCATTGCGGACGCACCTTCCCGGACTGTTCATGTCGTAATATTTCGTGAGTAGTGATTCGGTGAAGTGGCATGCAATCTGCCGGTTCGAAGCGAAGAAAATGGGAACAGAAAACCTCAGAAATATGGTGGCCGTGGCAGCGATAATGGACTTGGGTTCGATGCCGCCGGTATAGCGATGCTCCACGATGTCGGTAAGTGAGCCTTCCACGACTATCACTTTCAAATCGTAATGGGCGAGCAGTGCCAGTTCCTTCGCGAATCGGTCCCGGTGATAGATGATTGTCTGAATGTAATCGTTCAATTCCTTTCGCTCAATGGCGATCCGATTCTCGAAACCGGCGATGGAATAATCGCCAGCGTCGAGCTTGCGCCTGACTGAAGGCGTGGCGAATGAATACGGGTGCTGTTCCCGCGTGTCTATAACGATGATCATGTTGTCACCCTTATGATGAATTGTTGAAAAGAGGAAAAGGACGGATGCCGCGAAGCACCCGCCCTTTGTGATGGTTGTTATGAGAAAATGCTCTTTGCCTGCCGGTTCATCTCGTGGTCGATCTCGTCCGGCGCGCCGTCTGAAGCACCAGCGCCCCCGTCAATGAGGCGGTTGAAATAGATGTTCTGGAAGTCGCCGGAATTGCGCAGTGAAATCTCGATCTTGATATCCAGCAGCTTTTCGAGGTTGGCAGCAAGATCGCTGGCTTTTTTGATTTTGAGGCCGCAGGTGTAGAGGTCATTCTTGAGCCACTTGATGTTTTCGGCGCTTGCCATCAGGTTGTAGCGCCACAGTTTGCGCCCGATGTAGTTGGGCGCGATGATGCGCAGCGTCCACTTGAGCATCGGAGCGCCGGAATTGGCTGTCGTGATCTCGGCGCGCTCGACACTGACCTGATACTTCCCGTCGGGCACTGTTTCGAAGTCCTTCTTTTCCACAGGTGCGTTTTCGAACTCTTCGTCAAAAACCGAAAGATCAATCGCGGTGCCGGATTGCGCGGCATCCTGCGAGCCGGTTTCAGGCTCGTCCATCCCGAATACATCGTCATCGTCGTATCTGTCGTCAATCATTGTGTTACTCCCTGAAATATCGCGCACAGTGGCGCGGAGATGCGGCACCGGAGTGCCGGTCATTACTTGCCTGCGGTCTTTCCATTTCTGATCTGATTGCCTTTCTGATAGGCGGCGAGGAACGTGGCATAATCGAGATCAATCACGGGCGGCATGATGCTGCTGCGGTCGCCCGCCTCGAAATACTTGGAAGGTTTTGTGTGGAGAACTCTGCGAAAAACGGTCTTGCCATCTGCGGTTTTCTCTTCGATGATGTCGGCGTAGAGGATGAGGTCAGCCATGCCGAGTATCTGGCCTGACGCTTTGTCGGGCAGCTGCGGCACTGACTTTCGATACTTCTCCGTTCGCGTCTCAATCTCCACATCAACCGAGTGTGCGATCATCCACAGTCCAACCGGCAGGCTCGCGAGCTTGAGAAGTGTTTCGTAAAACAGACTGTTAGCGAGGACATGCCCCTTGCCGATGGACTTGAAGTCGCCCACATAATCCACCTTGTACTTCTCGCAGATGTGGCGGCATGCGAACATGTAAAGGTTGTTCACCGTGTCGATGACCACGGTCTTGAAGTCGTGATCCTCGCTCGCGACAGCATTGCAGAAATCAATGAAGTCCTGCCAGCAGTGAATCTGCACCTGATGAACCTCAAGTTGGCCGAGTCCAGGCTCGGTGGCAGCGAAGATGACATTCGGCAACTGCGAGCAGATGGTCGACTTCCCGATCTTCTTTTTCCCGTGAATTAATACGGTCAAATCCTGCAGGTCTGTTTTTCTGGGTGTTGGCTTTTTGGGCAAAGTGATAGCCATGTTTTGAGTGTCCTTTCAGTTTTTTGTGGCGTTCTTTTTTGAATGTGTTTTTACGCGAACAACAGTTCCGGCGCTGGCGCAGAATCGTCCAGTTCCGGATGCGGCGTCCCTGTGCGGAACCGGTTTTCAATCACGTTGGGATTGCCGCCGGATATGCAGATGGGAAAGAACCTGCACGGGCGATGGTAGAGGAAACATACATCCGTATTCATGTACCAGCGGTCGGTGCGCCGGGCGATGAGAAGCTGCTGGCACAGTTCCCATATTTCAGCCGTCAGCGTTTCATACTGGGCACGCGGGATGTAGAGCAGTTCACGATGAAACATGTCCGGCTCGCCATATTTCTCCGCAAGCCGCGCCGCAAACTCTTCATCGCTTTCCGGCAATTTGCGCTTTGCCGTGCTTTTACCCGTCTTCGATTTAGCGATCAAATCTGCGCGCCGCGTCTCGAATTCCTCTTCCGTTTCACCCTTGCCCTGTTTCATTAGGGTCTTTGCGATCACGTTGTAGATGACGCCCGCGATCCTTAGGTTCATGGATTGCTCGATGTAATGGGCATAAAGCGTGACCTGAAAATCGAGCGGCAGCTTTTCGATATAGGCGCGGTCAATGACGCTCGCGGTTTTGTGCTCAAGAAGGAAATACTCGCCGCCTCGAACAACAATGCCGTCCACCTTGCCGCGCATGAAAAAGCTGCGGCTCGCCGCGCCGGTATCGGGATTTATGATGGGAGCCTGAAACTGTTTTTCGACAGCAACCACTTTGAAATCTTCGGATGGGTAACGACTGATGTAACCAGTGATCATTGCTCGGAGCAGTTGCCAATCGCGCTTCACTCGCTCATCGGTCTCGCGGTTCGCGAACGCCGTGTCAATGTAGTCGTAAATGGACGAGATCACCTGCTCGTCACTGTTGTGGCTTCCACACAGATTGTTTGCAAATCCACACTTACACACATCGCATGGGGTACCGCACCCGCATTTGTTACCGCACCCACCCACAGAATCATGCTTCGCAATGTTTCGACCATGCCACATCTCAAGTGCCCCGTGCATCACCGTGCCGAGATAAAGCGCCTCCGCATCCTCAAGCGGTTTCAGCCCCATCACATATCGAAGCTGATAGTCTCTCCGGCACAACTTGAATGTTTTCAAACTCGAACACGTCACTGCTGTAAGTTCATTAAAACTTGATTTGTCCATATTGGAACAACTCCTTTCTCGAAAATCAGTAATTGAGGCCATGTAGGGCGAATACCTTTCTTACAGAAGCAAGTTCTGAAGCAAAACATTCGCTGGAAATACCAAGTGCCGATGTGATTTCTTCTTCGCAGTATCCGGCATAGAGCATCTCGACAATTGATTTTTGGAGCGAGGGCAGGGTGGATGTCGCCAACTGTATAGAAACACGCAGAACAACATTGTCCGTACTATCTGCAGCATCGCAGCCAACCATCTCGCTGCAGCCAGCCTCGTGCCTTGAAAATGATTTCTGGCTACGTGCAAGTTCCTTGCGTTTTTCATCAACTGAATTAGAAATCATTGACTCGAGTGTTCTCAAAGGAATGTCATGCAGAGGCTTATCAGCAATTACTTGATAAGCAGATAGGAATAATTCCTGTTCGTTCTCAAGTCGTTCCTGGTATGAGAAACGCTGAAATCTATGGAGTCTCGACAAAGCCTCAGATACCTGCTTTTGTATGAAAACAGATATTTCGGTATTTTGCTGGTACATATGATGCTCCGATGCGATAGATGATTGGGATGATGTCGCCATGCATCCCTCCAGAAAGCGAATGTTTTTAGTCCCTCGCTAATGTAAATACCGGACATATACACGCCGATGGGGCATGATTTCAGAAAAATGTTTCATAGCCGCCTGCAGCGAGTTTTGCATTGAGTTCCTTCGTATGGCGGTAAATGGTTTTTCTATCCACGCCTATGTGTCGCGCAACATCAATGACGCTTTCAGTCAGAAGCCTGTAGAAAAGCTCTTTTTCGTATGGAGAAAAGGTGGAAAGAAATATCTTGAAATCAATTCGCTCGGCCATAGCGTTTTCATCCATTACGCCATCATCTGCTTGTGACATTCCCGCATCTACTCGATCATCCATAACGGTGTCGAGACTTTCCGTTTTTGAATTGCTTTTCCTCTTAAGAGTCTTGTTGTGTTCGATGAGAGTCGCCGTTTTTCTATTGGTCGTGAATAAAACGAATTTTTCAAATGTGGATCGATTAAGATCAAAACTCTTTGCCCTCATGACTGTATCAGTCACAATTTCCTGGACGATATCTTCGAAATCGTCGCTGGTGAATCCATACTTGCCGATGAGCTGTCCGGCTTTAATAACTGCCATTTTTACGATAATTGGATCAATACCTTCATATGTATTCTGCACATTTCCTCCTCACTGGCTCGTGAGAGAGGCATGCGGAAACATGGAGAAAGACAAAAAGGGCGCTGCAAGCGACACCGTTTTACGATGTACCCGCAGCGCCCCCGTTTTTGCGGCCAGACTATGCTTGGAATTTTGTTTTATTCAGTTGGGCGAAGCCGGATGAACATTATTTCATTTTTTCTCACATCTCATGCCCACGGGAAATCCGTCGGCAATTTTAATGTATAGAACTATGCCATCGCCCATTGTGTCGAACGCCGAAAACATGTTGTGAATGTTCCTGTTAAGTTTAGGGTTTCTTGCGGATACATCTGTATCATCTTTGTGAAACAAATGATCCTGAAGCAGCCGAGGCGGCAAATCAAATTGAGGCTCGCCGTTCTTGATACTAAGATTTTCGATCTGTCCCCAATTAATCTGGCGAATCATGTCGATAAGTGTCAAGCGGCGGTGAAAATTGACCCAGGAGCGGCGTCGAAAATTGACCCACCC
>CAZQSL010000138.1:0-8861 GCA_964595945.1 uncultured bacterium | reverse complement strand
GGTTGAGGCTCTTCAGAAAAAGGCCCTTTTAAAGATTATTAATGATATTTCCTTTTGGGAACCGTATATTTCGATGATGTGTGCAGAAAAAGTTGAAATTAATACAGCTTCATTTAATAAGTGCATAAACGATTACATGAAAGAAAATAGCGATTTTGAAAGAAGTCGGACTGAGTATTTTAATATATCATTTAAAGATGACTTATACAATAATCTTGCCGCACACGACAACTGTTCTAGTGTTGCATTTGACTACATAAAAGAGAGTATTGAATATACCACTATCGACAAATCCATGCTGAAAACTAATGAGGAAATATCAATTTCAAATATGATGAGCAACGCAACAAAATCGATCGTTAACTATGCAGATCACATCATTCCTCAAACTATTCTATCAGATGACGGATTCGAAGTTAGTAGAATTGATAGCAATGCTTTTTACGAAATGCTGTTTTCGTTAAGCCGGATAAACATCACTCGTTATTATGAAGAAAATTTCCTCCAAAAAGGAAATTATGGGGGGAAGTTCACTATAGGGGGACATTTTCCGCTGCTTCCAATAATTGGCAATTCAGAACACTTCACAGTTCCTCCTCTTACAATAGAGCAGATTAATACACCCCAGCAGGAAATGTACTTGATCGGTATTGGAATAACAGCTTCATTGGAAAATTATGATGAGCGACTAAAAGCGGCTAATTCTATTATTAGTCAATATTGCAATGGCGCTTTTCCTTGTACCGACGCTGAAGTATCTACTATTCAAGATCAACTTGTGAATACCGGATATAGCTATACTCTTACAACGATTAACTATAAAAACTATTTATCGGCGTTAGGTTATTCTCAAATTGAAATTGAGGCAATACGCGGGCAATATCCCGAAGGTTTCGTTGGGGATTTCTTATTTGCCCTTTTCGTAAACACTGATTATGGGGTAATGATGCGTGCTGTTGGCGGATCCGCGGTATCAGCTTTGTACAATTCCTTATCGTTATTTACTTGGGGGGTTTCATGTGATGAAGCTGGATTCTGTTCTGTTTCGCCACCTTTCTTTCTTACACTCGTAATGGGGATTGGTATCGGCAGCTTATCAGTTACACTCACATACGAGAACGCAAACAAGGGCATGGTTGGCAACATGATCAATAATTTCTACAACACGTTGCCCGAGCTTGGGAGGTGTGAGCTAACCGGTGGCAATACGGGGCAGAGTATAAAAATCAGGTGTACGGATATAAAGGGTTCTGTATTATATAGTCCAGCGCCGGTGTGTGCAAATGCGAATAGCACAAGCACTACCTGTCGAAAGGATGGCTACCTTACAACATACGGGATTGATAACCCGAAGATCAAGACAATGATTGGAGGAACGCAGGAATCGGCGAGGATATTAAGCGTGTACGCGACGTACGATATCACCTCGAATGAAACGGGTGGCGGTCGCGGAAAGGTGTCGCTTTATAAAATGCAGGACGGCTCCTGGGAAGGAATAATCCCTTGGCCCGAGCTTAAGCGTAAAGGAGCAGTTTCTGGGGCGGATTTCAGGTATGCGGTCACTGCCGTTGATGAAACGGGAAATTATGCTACTGAAGATTTCGACGGAGAATTGCCACTGAAGTATGCATTATGCGAAAACAGTGACCTGGAATGCGGTGCGGACATACAGGACCCATATCTGGATTTGAGTTATTCAGAATACAAGCAGGCGCGTGGCAATGAGACTCGCGGGCAAGATGATGGCGTAGAGAGTTATTCGACGGCCTATTCAAACAGGTACGGAAACTATACATGTGAATTCAGTAAAACAATTGATAGATATCCGCCTCCTCGAATTGACACGGACGACAAAAAAGAAAAGTATACATTTACATCATCATGCAACGTCACGCCACATGATGGATATTACATGGACGTGCACAAGTACTCTTTCCCGCCCGGAAATGATATTAAGAACATGTATTTTGAACCACGCGCAAATGGATCATTCTCCGGGACGATTAATTTCTTCACCAATACCACTCTACCTAACAGCCAGAGGTATCTACTTGTTGGAGTCAAGCCTCATAATGCAGCAAACACCTATGGCAATCCTGTGAAAACGCTTGAAGGGGCACGGCTTTTCTCATTTCTTAAGCCTGTAGCGGGCTATTATGAATCCGTATTGGGTATGAAGTATGCTGAATATGATATTGACTGTGTCAGCAAACAGAACAGATGGATGAATGATGACAGCATGTACTTCACTAGCAGTTCATTCAACTGTGGAAACTCGGTATACTCGTGCAACGCGCAGGAATGGCCGATGCACGAGCTTGCGCTTGAAGCGTGTCATAGAAACAGTAATCTTAGAATGACTGCATCCGAAATGACTTTTACGGAAAATGCGAACAGCTGGAAATTCAGCGCTGAGATACGCGATATGATGGACATGAATACTTCTTCGCAGCCGATTTCATACTACTTCTCAGTCGTTAACGACTTCAACAGTTGCAGTCTTGACATGGCATTCAACAACAGGTGTCCAACGGGTGATGCTGCAAAATCGGTAGATAACCTGCCAGGGATAAATTATTATCCTACACCAGTACACGAGAGCACGATAACATTTGCCGAGGGTGTGCCAGACAGGCCGCTACCGGTTAAGGCAGTGTGTTCCGGCAATGAAACGGAATCAGGCCGTGTCGAGGGATTTTGCCCGGTGGGAAATGCAACGAATACGTGCAGGATCGTATGGGCCCCGCCTTCTATCAGAGAAACTGATTACAACAGATACAGCTACGATATTTACCGCTCCATCGGCGAGGATGTCAGCGATCCGGCCGGGAGAATCGCAAAGGGTGAGACAGTTGGAAATACGGTCAAACTTAGGCCGGTGAAGTATAATTATCGGTTGGATATTCCTTATCGAAAACTGCTTTTGGATGACACTCTAAACGAAACCGGCAAGACTTACTTCTATTACGTTTATACGAGAAGCAGCGCCGGACTGAGTGCGCCGACCAAGTTTGCGTGCGTCGTGCCATTTGTGGGGACATCCATATCATCGCCGAATACGTGCAGCGGCAGTTGCGAGACAAAGTGAACGGGATAATCATGAAACGCAAGAAAATTTCGGGCACCACGAAAAAAACTCATCATGCGATACTGTGGATGTGCACAGCATTGGTAATTGGCTGTTGTGGAATCTCCTGTTTCGTAGAAGCTGCTGACAATACCTCAAACAAAACTGCGGAAGTAAAACGTTTTGAGCGCCGCGTCACGGTGAGCCGAGAAGGATTGCTGACAGAAATAACGGAGATTGAATATGGGAAGTTACAGTCAGCGGCAACTTTGCTTTCTCTTGTGATAAATCCTTCAAGTGAAAAGATGCGTATCGAAAAAGCATATTACGTTTCCTATTCGGGAGGAAAAGAAACCAGAAAAGATGCGACGGCATTTTACGATAAAGCATTTGATGCAAGTCTGAAAGGGCTGGCTGACGGCAAAATTCCTCAAACAGCCATATCTCTGCCAAAAATTGAAAGTATGCAGGGAGCTGGGTTCGTTATTGTTTACTCCAGAGAAAGCAATATCGCTGATTACGGCGGCAATATCTGGCTATATTTTTCTGGTGAAAAAGAATTGGGAACCACACCGGTCAGCCAGACACTTGTGCTGAATGTGCCAAATGACAAAAGACTATACTATGAATTTTCTGGGTTCGGCAGCCCGTCAATTTCGAAGCTCAAGGACAGCGTAAAATATGCATGGAAAGCAGGACCTGCAAAAGACAATAAGACTGTGAATTACGTTCATGTTTCCACAGCTAAAAAACTGGCTGATGTTAAAGAATTTATCAACCGGCGTTTTGACGATGCAGCACTTGATGTCAATTCAGTGATAAGAAGCGATGTGTATGAGGCCAAGGACAAGGTGCCGAACAGAAGATTTATTGTAGAGTATCTTGCACGGGTGATTGCAGGCAGAGTCACATATAAACCGGGGTTCAATACACGAGAAGTAAAACCGTTCAGGCCTGATCCGGCCCGGCAGGTGTATGAATCCGGGTTCGGCGACGACGGCGATATTTCGACAGTAGTGACGGGCATGTTGCGGCTTGCTGACGTCGAGGCCTATCCGGCTCTTTTCAGTTCTGCGGATAGAACACCGCGCGCGAAGATGCTGCCCGACCCAACGTTCTTCGATCATTATGCCGTTTACATCCCCGTGCAGAAAGATATTCCTGAAGCCATGTGGTATGACCCGGCGACGGGATTGATAACGAACGCCAATAAAACGGATTCGCCGCTGTATGGCGTTGAATTTCTTGTGCTTTCTAAAGCCCCCTTTTTTACGAATCTGAAATAGTACCGAAATCGGATTGCATGCATGCGAATTGAGAAAACGTTCACAAATAATATTTGGAATTCACTTCTGACAGTGCTTCTCGTTGCCGCATTCATGACTTTCGCATACGGCAAATCACTCGCAAGTGATGATGCAGGTGTCCGAAAGCAACTGCTGATAACGGAGCAGCGTGTTAATAATGTAGCATCGCAGAACGGGCAGAAAGACGAAGCGGTAGGAGAAAATTATTCGGAAGTTCTGGATGCGGCAGACAATACGGATGCAGTGAAAAGTGAAAAGAGGCAGCCTGGTGAAGTGAGTTTCGAACTTGGCACGGGGACACTGACAAGGTTTTCGGTATCATCGAAGGGGCTTGATTCGACTGGTAATAAATCCGTAACCGGAATCAAGCTTATGCTCAGGGAGTCGTCGCTTGAAGTGAACACGGGAAGTTCCGGCGGAAGCGTATCGAATGCATTCCCGGCAACTGGCAGGCAGTCATTATATGGCACTGAAAATTTCGCTGACATGAGAGATATGTTCGAAGAAGAGGACAAGGCAAGGGACTATATGATAACCGGAGTATGGACGGGACTGGATGCTGGGCGGGTGTCCGTTTCCGCTCTGAATTTCTTGCGGCTTCCTGACAGGAAAAAGTATGTCTTTTTCGGAAATGGTGCGGCAGGGCCTTACCGTGTGCAGGACTCGGGAATCGTGCCTGACAGCGAACGGGTGTGGATAGAGGGCGAAAAGATCTCGCGTGGCAGCGAATATACGGTGAATTACACGACTGGTGATGTGACATTCAGCAGGCAGCTTATGATGTCCGAACGTGTCGTCATTGAATATGAAGCGACCGGCTCAGCTGGAGCAAAGGCCGGCAGATTCACGGGGTTCAGCATCAAGCAAAAAAACGGCAGCATCCAGAAATCAAAATCAGGTGGCATGACACTGAGTGATTTCGGAGCCACATGGCTGTCGGATGAAACGTTTAATAACGAAATATTTCGATCACGGATTGTTACAACGAAAAGTCAGCAACGTGTCGTGGGAACAAACGCGGTTGTCACTATTGGGAGCGATACAAAAATCGGAATGGAAGTCGCGAGCAGTTCGGGAGCCAGAACTTCGGATGAGGGTAATTTTGCAAGTGCGAAGTTCACGATAAGTGATTCGACGGCATCAGACAAGAACCCGCTCGGTCCATATCTGCTTGATACAAACTTTCTGCCCATCGTCGAAGGATCCGAAGAAGTAGCGATAAATGGCGTCCTTTTAGTTTATGGAAGGGATTATTACCTCGACCGTACATATGGGTGGTTGAGGCTGATGGGAACATTCACTACGCTGTCACCGCTTGATGTGATCACGGTGACATACAGATACAAACCTGAGTCCGGGCTGTTTGCTGCTGGAGATGGAGTTGACGGAACGGCGGCAATAATGTCGCTCGAAACGAAATCCAGCGGGTTTACTCTGTCATCGAAAGCAGACGTGCGTGATGCCAATTTCATGCTGATTGGCTCGGATCGCGGAAATAATCTGCGCAATCTCTCGAACTCCATATCATGGAAATCCGGCAGGAAGCTGGCCGCGTCATTTTCAAGCACTGATGACAAGTCTGTCATAAGCCGGGCCTCTGGCGTGAATAAACGAGTGAAACAGACTCGTGTTCAGACTGATTACAGCACAGGAAGCCTCAAAACGACACTATCAATTTCGACCGGTAGCACTAAAGACAACCTTTCACTCTGCATGTACTGCGTCGATACCGACAGTTATCAACTGGCTGCCGAGTTTGCGAAACCGAAAGCCAAAAATCGTTACTCTCTGAAAGCCGGTAATGATAAAAGCAGCGACCTGCGAAACGGTGCTGATGCACGGACAACAACCCGGGCGGCCGAATTAAAGGCGGCGGGCATGCCGGTAAAGGGCATGCGTTATGATGCCACTTATTCATCCGGCAACAGCAAAACATGTTCCACGGCAGGCGATCGTGATACTGATAAATCCGGGCTGTCACTTTCTGTCAACTATGCAGTTTCGCGGCGGCTCACCATGTCGGCAACTCACGCAAAAACTGACCAATCAAGTTTCGAGACCGCCACATCAACAGCAGTCACATTCAAAAACACCGGCAGCGTCGAGGATCAGATGCATATTCAGTATCAACCGGACAGTAAAACAATATTTTCAGCCACCACCGGAAGATATGTCGACCGGCCGTATGATGGCGCCCTATATCGAACGACCCGTTCATTCGACATGCGGCGAACAATTGGAAAAAGCATTTATGTGCAGGCGCAAAGATATCTTCTTGATTCACAGCGTACGGCCCAGACTCAGCGGACTGCCAACGATACATACAGTCTGAACGGTACAAAACGTATCGGCGGCAAAAATACCACCTTTTTCATTCGGCAAATGAATGGTAAAACAGTTATGCGCCTTGTTTCAAACGATGTCCATACAAACAGCGTCAGCAGCAATACGAATTCCACAGTAAGTGCATCGCTGCCACCCTTCTGGGAAGACAGGCAATTCACGTTTGAGATAAGCCGGCGAAAAAACCGTCAGCTTACCGATGGACAGTCAAATATCACAAACGGCGAACGACGGGTTAAGACCATTTTCGAGATTCCATTTATCGGAACATCATATTGGCGCCTTTCACACGAAAAAACACGTCAAACCGGCGGATATGCCTCAAGAACGACAGTTTCGACGGCAGACCTCAATGAAGATATTTTTGATAAAACCACATTCCGGCTTGGATACAGAAGCGAGCGCCACACGGATTCACTCGCGCATGCTGCCGACAGGACAGACACGAGTTTTGAAATAATTGTCGAGAGAAAAGGCACATGGTAAAAAGAAGGCTTCTTTTATACATCACAGCAATATTGATAGTGCTTGTGTGCTGCGGCATTTCGCATGCAGCGGGGCCTGCATCCATCTCTGTTATGTCAGGCGAGCTTACCTCCGGTTTCACGCAGGGAGCAGTGAGTGCCACCATCACATGCAGCCATACCGGCGGGCAGACGGCAAATTCCATCCTTTTTATGATCGACGATCCGGGTGGAAGTTATTTCGACAACCCGACCGACCGCATCGGTCAGTGCATCGTAGCTGGCAACGTTGCTACTTGCAACCTGAATTTTGCGGCAGAAGGACAGTATACTTATGCAGCTCAGTGCTCATTTCCTGATGCATCGAGCGCCATCTATGGCATCAACAGTTTCATCACCGACAAAACAGCTCCCCTGATTTCCGCTTTTTCCATACCTGACGGATCGACTACTTCAGATGCGTCCATCAATGTTACATTTCTGGCCATTGATCCGCCGTATGGCGCGATTACCATAAATACACTAAGCGTTAACGGAATAAACGCCACGCTCGTCGGCGGCAACACATATAAGGCTACTGCCGTGCCTCTTGTGATGGGGCCGAACACGATAACGGCAACAGTGACAGACAAGGCCGGGAATATTGGAACAAGCGGCATAACCGTCACACGCACTCCTGTTGACACGACGGCACCGATAGTGACGATCACTAATCCGCCCAACGGTGCGGTTTTTACCTTCAACAGCTTCACTCTGACTGCGACGCTGTGGGACGATGTTGGCATTAAGATATCAGACACAAAAGTATACACGTTCGACCTTGCAAATCCCGCCGACGCCTCAAAAGTAGTCGATGTAACGGGCTCATGCACGATAAACACGACGTCCGTGACATGTCCTCTGACTCTTGCAGAAGGCTCTTATGGAATAGCCATCAACACGGTTGACACTGCAACTCCCGCGCACGGAGCTTCCAAAGCTATCGGCTTTTACATCGACACCGCCGACCCTGTCGTCGCTCTCACAAGTCATGCCGAAGGCCAGACTGTAAACACGGCAACAGTCGATCTCGCAGGCTCCGCTACCGATACGGTGACGGGCATTGCTTATGTTACCGTAAACGGAGTCAACGCGAATCTTGGTGCAGACAGCGTGAAGACATGGACATTAACCAATTTCTCCCTGTTGGCAGGCTCAAATACTCTGACCATCTCATCGGCTGATAACATCGGACATGTTTCGACCATAATCAGACATATCTCGTACGCGCCGCCTGATGTCACGAAACCAGTTGTTACAATATCTGCCCCCGTAAGCGGTTCGATGCAGACAAATGCCACTGTGAATATCTCTGCGACTCTCACTGACAACGTAGCCGTATCGCCTGCTTCCGTGGCAGTTATGGTCGACGGCATCGGCCGCACCGCTGAATGCACGGTTGCGCTACCTTCCGTAACCTGCCCTCTCCTGCTTTCAGACGGCACGCACGCGATAGCCGTTTCCTGTTCGGATACTTCCGGCAACGCGTCTCTACCGGTGTCGTCATCCGTGACAGTTGATACTGTCGCACCAGCGGTTTCACTGACAAGTCATTCAAATTTGCAGGTTGTAAACACTTCAACGGTTAACCTCGGCGGCATCTCAACCGATGCAACGGCAGGGATCGTTTCAGTCACGGTC
>CAZQSL010000137.1:0-8997 GCA_964595945.1 uncultured bacterium | reverse complement strand
GGTCTTTGCCATCTCCAACAGCGAACACGCGCAACTCGGCCTTATTTGCTCCGAAAAACAGGCCATCGACGCCACCCTTCTCAGCCTTCACAAGGAAGACCCGCGCTTTTGCACCGTCGCTGACAAATACTGGAACGCTCGCGGCGGCAGCTCCGATGACGGCGGCTCCTTTATCTTCTCGATCGACAGCGACCCCAAATCGCCAACCGGAAAAAAACTCACCTGTACCGATAAATTCGGCAGCATCGTCTCCGTCCCCGCCAACCAGAAGCACGCTGACCTCACGGTCGCAATCGGTCCGGCAACCGGCGACGACATACCCACCAACACTATCATCAAGGCTCTCGTTTCGGGTAAGACATCAAGGCTCGCCACTTCCGTTTTCGACAAGGCGAAAACCGCTTCCTACGACACCCTCCGCCGCTTCGCCGCCGACACTGCGTCATTCGGCAAGGACGATCCCGAACTCACCGACGCGGCCATTGCCACACTGACTTCGTTCATCGACTACCGGTATCCGACTGGCAACAAGGCGCGTGCCTCCATTACACAAATATTCCAATCCGCGCTGCACGATATTTTCCTTTCGATCCCGCCCATCGAGTCGAAAAAGGAACACAAATTCAAACTCATCGGCTGGAAAAACCGCGCAAAACTCCGCGCACCCCGCGCGGGTGAAGAAGTCCTCGTAATCGATGCCGCAGGATTTCAGCCAGAAGACGAAGATCGGGATTCGCGACTCATCGTCGACGGTTACCGCCTCGGCTGGAAACGATTTATCACCTTCAATCTCGTCGGACAGCGCTTCCACGGCTGCGGACTCGGCGGCGACACTCAGGGCGTACGCATCGACGTGTACGACAGTTCGGGCGACTACATAGCGTCTGGCATCGACGGTCTCGAACTATACGTCCACGGCAACGCGCAGGATCAGCTTGGCCAGATCATGAAAACAGGAAAATTCGTTGTCTACGGCGATGTGGGACAGACATTTATGTACGGAGCCAAGGGCGGCACGGCATTTGTCATGGGCAACGCCGCTGGCCGTCCGCTCATCAATGCCGTCGGCAAACCGCGCGTGGTCATCAATGGCACCTGCCTCGATTACCTCGCCGAGTCATTCATGGCCGGCGACCCGCTCAACGGCGGCGGATTCGTAGTCCTCAACGGGATGCGATGGAATGACGCGGCAGGCAGATACGAGCCACTCCCGCGCCCATATCCCGGCAGCAACCTGTTTTCGCTCGCTTCCGGCGGCGCGATCTACGTGCGCGACCCCTTCGGCCAGACGGTTTCCGAACAGCTCAACGGCGGCTCCTTCGCCGAAATGACCGACGACGACTGGCAGCTTATTCTCCCCTATCTCAGGGAGAACGAGAGGCTGTTCGGCATCAGGGTCGACGACCTTCTCACCGTCAGGGGCAAAAAGCTCAAGCCCGCACTGGTCTATCGCAAAGTCGCCGCAACGCAAAACGCCGTGCTTGCCAAAAAGCTCGTCGCTGATGATGATGGGAATGCTAACACTATCTGATGCGGCACGTCGATGTATGTGAATGATAAGCGTCAGGAAATGTTAATATACGGAATATTATTAGAAATCCCCTACGGAGGAACCTTTTTCTCGAAAAAGGTTCCTCCGTACCTCTTCCAAAAAGCTTTATATGATTAACTTTCTCCAAGTTACTGTTACATTATGCTATCTGCCGTGGTAGGTAATTTCTATTGATATTCAGTATAAACCCGAATTCGTCATTAGAATTCGGGATAAACATCAGTTTTTTGTGCCAGGCGGGGTGAAAAGCCCCGCTTTTTTATTGGTATGTGGGAGGCTACTGTTTTTTGCTGGTGAAATTGAGCAGGGAGTCGGCGAGAGGGTCTGAGGGGGGAGTGAATGAGTCGCGAGGGGAGTATTGATTGAGGAGGCCGGGTTCGATGACGAGGATTTCAGAAGCTGTGCCCAGGGGGTCGGCGTAGACGTAGTACATGCTGCCCATGGAAGCTTCGTAAACGACGTTGACGGAGTAGTCGTAGCTGACGAGGTCCGAGGCGAGAGACATGGCGTCCTCGCGGTCGGCGTAGTAGCCGACGAGGATGCCTTCGGGGCGTTGGAAGGATTCGTCTTCGATGTAGACGTCGAAGCCGCGTTCGCGCATTTTCCAGGCGGTTTGGGTGAGTACGTAGCCGAGGGAGTCGCGTGTGGTGTCAAGTGGCTGGGCAGGAGCAGGGGGTTCTTCGGGTGGAGTGTCGAAGGTGGTCATTTTAGTGCGGATGATTGATTGTGGGGTGGTGTCGGATGCAATGATGCCGCCGGTGTGGAAGTGGGGTGTAGGTTGGGGCGGGCCGGGGAGTTCGGCGCGCTGGGCGTTGGGAGGGAGGGTGCCTGAGGGTGCTGATTTGATGGCGTTGGTGACGAGTTTGATCTGGTCGGTGCTGTCGGAGCCTGTGTGGTGGGGGAGTATGCCGGATATGGCGGAGCGGTCGATGATGCCTGTGGAGATGGTGCGTGTTTCGGTGGTGGTTTCGACTATGAAGAAGTCGGCTGAGTATTTGCCGAGTTGTGTCATGAGGCCGACGGCGAGGTCTATGCGGTTGAAGGAGCCGAGTTCGACGACGGTGGATTGTTCGCCTGAGGGGGCGGTGTAGCCGTGGAGGATGGGTTTGTAGCCGAGGACTTCGAGGGAGGTTTTGAATTTGAGGAGTTCGGTGTTGTCGGAGATGGGGCGGGAGCGGACGATGTATTTATTGATGGAGGGGGATGGTGTAGTTGGGGGTGCGGATGGGACAGGTGTGGTTTGCGGTGGTTGAGATGTGGCTGCGTTTATGGTTGATTGGGGGATGTGGGAAGGAGGGGGAGTGGCGGTGGATGTAGCGGTGGCCGGTGAGGACTGGTCGCGGACGATGACGCCGAGTGCGGCTGCGGGTGTGAGCGTGACGATGATTGCGAGTGTGGAGATGAGTTGCCTGGGGTTCAATTTCAGTGGCCTTTCGTGAGTGATATTGCGCTTGTGTGTATCAGGACGAAGTGTAGTTTTCGACGCGTGAGTATTCGCTGCGTGCGTAGGTGTCGGTCATGCCTGCGATGTAGTCGCAGACGACGCGCTGGGGGGGGACGTCTCCGGAGCGTGCTCTGGTGTCGGATGGGATGGCGCCGGGGTTGGCGAGGAAGTGTTTGTAGAGGAATGTGATGCAGTCGGCGGAGATGTCGGAGGTTTGGAGTACGCGTGGGTGGCGGTAGAATTTTTCGTAGAGGAAGTCCTTGAGTTGCTGGTTGGCGATTTTCATGTCGTCGGTGAAAGTGACGATGGGCGTGTGGAGTGAGCGGACGTCTTCGAGAGAGGCGATGAATTGAGAGATGATGTTGTTGGTGGTGGCTTTGATGAGGTTGGAGACCTGTGCGTCGATGATTTTGCGTACGAGGTGGTAGCGGCGCATGCGGGGGTTGGTGATGGGGTCTTCGTTGTTCATGTCTTCGAGGACTTTTGCGCAGAGGGGGACTTCGCGGAGCATGTCTTCGGTGATGATGCCGGATTTGACGCCGTCGTCGACGTCGTGGCAGGTGTAGGTGATTTCGTCTGCGATGTTGACGATCTGGGCTTCGATGGTGGGAGAGACTGAGGGGTCGAGGCCGTGGGGGATGTTTTCTGGGGAGGTGGTTTCTTTGTGTTTGAAGAGGCCTTCGCGGACTTCGTTGCTGAGGTTGAGGCCGGGGAATTGCGGGTAGCGGGATTCGAGGAAGTCGACGACGCGGAGGCTCTGGATGTTGTGTTCGAAGCCGCCGTGGTTGGTCATGAGTTCGTTGAGGGTGTGTTCGCCGATGTGTCCGAAGGGAGGGTGTCCGAGGTCGTGTCCGAGGGCGATGGCTTCGGCGAGGTCTTCGTTGACGCGGAGGTATCGTGCGATGGTGCGTGTGATTTGTGATACTTCGATGGTGTGTGTGAGGCGGTTGCGGTAGTAGCCGCCGATGGCGACTGTGGCGACGAAGACCTGGGTTTTGGCTTCGAGGCGGCGGAAGGCGGAGGAGTGGACGATGCGGTCGCGGTCGCGCTGGAAGGGTGTGCGGTAGGGGTGTTCGGGTTCGGGATAGATGCGTCCGAGGGAGATGGAGCTTTTGACGGCGTATGATGCGAGTGCGGATTCTTCGTATTCTCTTGAGGAAAATATCATCTGCGGTTGCCTCCGCGGTGGGTTATCTTGAGCAGCACCGGAATCCGATTTCCTGTTTTGTGGAGTCGGGTTCGCGGTATTCCCTGAAGCCGCAGCGCGTGAAAATGGGGCTGTCGCCGTATGAGCCGCCGCGTACCATGCGGTCGGTTTCGAGTCGCATTTTTCCGTTGGTCTGAGATGTGTTGATGACCCATTCGGCGACGTTGCCGTTGAGGTCGTAGATGCCTGCGGGGGATTTGCATTTGGGGAACATGCCGCTGCGGCCTGCGTGTCCGATGTTGGAGCGGCCGTCGCTTTCGTCGTTGCATGCGCCCATGTCGTAGCGTGGGCCGTAGCTCCAGGTGTTGTCGCCGTTGGTGGAGCAGGCGCGTTCCCATTCGACGTCGGTACAGAGGCGTTTGCCCTGCTGTTCGCAAAGTGATTGTGCCTGTGTGTATGATACGGCTGTCTGGGGGTATTCCCATTTGGTGTTGGGGTATTCGTATATGTCCATGCAGAAAGCGGGGTTTTTTCTGAGGCTTTTGGGTGTTTCTTCTGCGAACCAGCTTTCGTAGCAGTTGCCGACAGTCGAGTTGCAGAGAGTGACGAGGTAGACGAATTCTTTTTTGCCGAGGCCGGAGAAGAAAGTGCCCTGAGGGAAGTAGACCATGCCCGGGGGGCATGCGGGGCGGCTGTCGAGGTGGGTGGCGGCGAGTAGCAGTATGGTGAGCAGTGAGGCAGCGACGGTATATTTAAGAGTTGTTTTCATTGTATGTCCTCCGCCTGGGTTGTGGCGCGGGCCGGATTATAGAATTGGTCATCAATCAGATATTATAACAGTAATGGTGTGCGGCGAGGGGGGTTGCGATGGATTATTTATTGTCCGAGAAGTAGCGGCGTTCGCGTCCGATGGTGGATGATGGGCCGTGGCCGGGGTGGATGGAAGTGGAGTCGGGGAGAGTGAGGAGGTGTGTTTTGATGGATTGTATGAGTGTGTCGTAGTCGCCGCCCTCGAAGTCGGAGCGGCCGATGCCGTCGTTGAAAAGGGTGTCGCCGGTGATGCAGTGAGAGTCGAAGAGGAAGCATACGCCGCCCGGGGTGTGGCCTGGGGTGGGGAGCACGCGGAAGGTGAGTGCGCCGGCGGTGATGGTTTCGCCGCCGTCGAGGAGCCGGTATTTGCCTGTGCCGGTGAGGGGTGAGCAATCGGGGGGGGGCAGTTTGATGAATGCGGCTTCGCGTGAGTGCAGCAGGACGGGGCGTTGGTATGTGTCGATCATTTCGTTGAGTGCGCCCTTGTGATCCCAGTGGCCGTGGGTGAGGAGTATGTAGTGGATGGTGAGGTCGCGGGCGGAGATGCCGGCGATGATTTTTTCCGCGTCCGCGCCGGGGTCGATCACGACTGCGTCCTGGCCTTGCGCGACGATGTAGCAGTTGGTTTCGAGCGCTCCGGCCTTGATGTCGATGATTTCCATGTCCACGCCTCCGTGAGTCAGGATTTTTTACGAGCGGGTACTAATGTTAAAGCGATGAAAAGTGACGAGAGGGCCACGCAGAGCCAGGCGAAGAGGTCGCCGTGGCGGGTGTAGAAAGTCATGATGTCGAGGGGAGTGATGTTGCCGTAGAGGGTTTGTTTTTTGTAAAGTGGTATGGAGTCGGTGATGCGGCCCATCGGGTCGATGATGGCCGAGACGCCGTTGCTTGCGGCCTGTACGACGTAGCGGCGGTTTTCGATGGCGCGGAATGTGGCGAGGTCGACGTGCTGCTGTGGCGCGGGCGAGTCTTTGAACCATGCGTCGTTGGTGACGATGAATATGAATTCCGCGCCCTTGGCGGCGGTTTCGCGCGCGATCCAGGGGATGACGGACTCGAAGCAGATAATGCCGGCGAATTTGTGCCCGTCGTGTGAGAAGATGACAGGTTTGTCGCCGCGCCCCATGTCAGTTTCATAGATGGTGTCTTTGATCCACTGGCCGAGTGCGGGGCTGATTTTCTCGAAGGTTTTTCTGTAGGGGACGGCTTCGCCGAAAGGGACGATCTGGCGTTTGCGATAGGTGGCGGTGATGCCTTCGAGAGGGTCGATGGCCGAGATGGCGTTGTATGACTCTTCGCCGTCCCAGTCGTAGACGCCTGTGACGAGGAGTGACTTGCGGGGGCGGATTTCGTAGTTGACGAGATTGGCGGCAGTGCCGGATTCGAGCCAGTTTTTAAATGTGATGGACTCGGACCACAGGATGATGTCGGGAGCGTCATCGCCGGCTGGAGTTTCGCGGAGCATGTCGAGATGTGTCATGAATATCCTGGCGAATGACTGGGGGTCGTCTTTTTCGTCCTGAGTGTAGTTGGGCTGTGCGATGGCGATGGAGATGGGTCGTGAGGCTGCGGGTGGTGCGTATTTCAGCAGGATGACGGCGCCGGCGATGACGGCTGCGACAGAAAGGGCCGCGGCCGCGGCCGCCCAGGGCCGCGTGCGCCGGTCGGGTCTGGCCGCGAGGTGATAGATGGCGGAATTGGCCATGATGACGACAAATGAAATGATGTAGATGCCGCCGAACGACGCGAGCTGGGCGATGGCGGGATTTCTCGACTGCGAATTGCCCACGGCCCACCACGGCAGTGCGAACGTGCCGTATGAAAAGAGGATTTCGAGACAGACCCACAGTGCCGCCGGGCCGAAGACTGCGGCGGCTGGCGATGATCTGAGCATGCGGCCTGCCAGCAGCCCCCACGGGATGAATACCAGCGGCACGAGCAGCGTCAGCAGGATGTATCCGATGACCGCCGGGAAGCGCACTACAGCGATCCACCACAGCAGGCCGCCGAGATAGGCGGCTCCGAAGATATATGACGAAAGCGCGCGTGCGCCGCGGCTTGCTCCGCCGAGTGAATACAGCAGCGGGATAAACGCTAACCACGCGAGGAAGTGTAATCTGAACGGGTGAAAGCAGAGTACGAGGAGCAGACCTGATGCGGCGGGCAGCGCCGCGGTCATGGCAATCCTGCGGAGCAGTGCCGGACGTGCCGCCTCTACGGGCGCGGGCGGGGTTGCCGCCGGGGCGGGTTGCGACCTGTTTTTCTTTTTATTTTTGCCCAAGTCAAAAAACCTCTCGGTCAAGTGAGATGCAGAGTGGTCTCCACTTGTCACATATTAGGGCAAAAACGCGGTTATGTCGATTTTTTATCGGCAACGAGCAGTTGCGCATATACTGTGGCGCGGCGTGAAAGCTTTTCCTTGAGTTCTTTGGAGAAGGGGATTTTTTTCCAGAACAGCTTGCGGACTTCAGGATTGAGTATCTGATAGCCCTGCGCCTCTTTGATCATCCAGTTGGTGTAGTCGTCGATAAATTGTTTTTCGAGGTTGTTGAAAGTCTTGTCAGGATAGATGACCTGATACATGCTGCCGAGTTCGCCGGGGAGGTCTTTCCAACTGTAGGAGTCGGTGGCGAGGTACCAGCGGAAGCCTGCGAGCACCTTGACGATGGCGACATCCTGGGCGAGATTGGCAGGAGGGAAAATGGAAATCATGATGCGGTCTTTCCATGCCATGCCCGTGCCGACACCCGGCATGATGAGGACTTTCGGGGGGGTTCGTTTCCCGTTTTTATCGATGAAGATCGTGTGGTCGATGGCTTCGAATTCCGCGAGGTGTTTTGCGACAGCTTCGCGGTTGTTGATCTTGAGGCGGCTGTCCATGGGGATGAACTTGTCGAGGAGGACGGGCGTATTGCGGATGAGGCCGCCGCGTACGGCGCAGCTTTTCATGATCTGGGAGAGCATCTCGAATTCTTCTTTGATGCGGTTGAATTTCTGAGCGCCGAGCTCCGGGCTGTTTTCGATGCCTTTTTCGAGAGCGAGGATGGTTTCGATCTCTTCGAGGCGGACGCCCTGCTCGCGGATGACGGCTTCGAGACGCAGCACTTTGTCCTTGAGGATTTTGATGATCTTGGATTTGTCGGCGATATTGCCGTCGATTGGGTAGACAGAGGCGAGAGTTTTCATTTCCTGGGCGCGGTCGATCTCTTCCTTGCGGAGCAAGCCGACTTCGATTTCGAGCTTGGTTCGTTTTTCGCGGCGTTTTTTGAGGGTTTCCTCACTGACTGATTTCTGCTTGATCTGGGCAGTGTCGGAAGTCGGGGGTATGCTGCCGCGGGCGACCTTTTCGAGCCAGTTGTACATGTAGTTTATTTCGTAATGCCTGTATTCGGTTTTTCTGTAGATTTCACTGCCGATCTCGTCGAGGATCATTGGATTGGAGATCGTGCGCGCGTCGAGCACGCCGAAGTTGAGGAATACTTTTTGTTCCGGCGAAAGGCCGAGTTCGTGCTGTTTGAAGATTTCAAGGGCGGTGCGGACATAGGAAGTGGTGAAGATGCCGATGGCGCGCTCAAAATTGGCCGCTGCTTCCGACGACTGTCCCTTGGTGTCGTGTTTGCCCGTGTAGAGTTCCACGGCGAGCTCGATATTTTCGAGCAGCTTGTCATCTCTTATTTTCAGATAACGGTAAAACTCTTCACCGATCGGGACTCTGTGCGCTTTTGTAGAACTGTCCGCCATTATCATCACCTTCCGACATGTTGTGCGCTCACTATAGGCAACGATGGGCGCACGGGATGTACTATTTTATATTAATAATGCACTATTTCAAAACTTTTTTTGCAGTTTTTCAGAAATCCACTATATGTACGGCCTGTGCGCATATAGGCAGATATGGGTACATGCAGGCATTGCCGACCGAAGCAGAGAAGTTTCCACTCATCCTGACTGCCAGGGCCAATGACAAACAGTGGCATCATCGGTAAGGGCTTGTCACAAAATAACCTTAGCAGGATTGCGCCGGATTTTTGGCCGTAATCAAGG
>CAZQSL010000136.1:0-9358 GCA_964595945.1 uncultured bacterium | reverse complement strand
GAGTCCCATGTCCGCGCGTATCGTGGCATTGACGGCGTCCTGTCTCGTATCGATCCTGTAAGTGCCGCGGGCCGACTCGGCGGTGATCAGTGCGTTGTCGCCTTCGATCGCTGCCCTGAGGATCGGGTCCATGGTGTTTTCCGAGATGCCGGCGAGTGAAATATAGCCCGGGTCGGCATTGATTTTCACCCCTTCGGCATCGGTCGTACTTGCGGCAAAGCTCACATAGGAGCGTCCTTCGCCAAGCCGCTGGAAGGGTATCTTCAACACGAGTTTTTCGCCCGTGAATGCCTCATCGGTCTTTGCCTTGAAAAAAATGATGCCCTTGCCGGCATCGGGCTTGAAGCTCCCGACCTTGCCAAAGACCGGATCGGCGGCAAAAAGCAGCCTGTCGGACGCGAATCTTATCAGCGTGGGATCGGTGGAAACCGTGCACTGCAATTCACTTATCCGCTCATCATCGGCCGGAGTGACATAGAGAGTGACATACTCATAGCCGCCCACGGCTCCCACATGCCCGCTCTCTGGCACAAGCCTGAACGAAGCCGCAAGCCCCTGTCTTGCCACACACGCAAGCACGGCTCCCGCGACCACAAGGATCAGCAGCAGCCTGCGCAGACTCCGTCCGGGGCAGCACCTAATCATGATCCGCCTTGTTGCTTACGCAGATTTTCCAGCAGTCTGTACGCCTTGTTCTTGGACAGTCCAGAAATGGCGCATACGCAGCCCGCGAGCTGCCCGAGTGGCGCATCGACTGCCGAAAGGGCCTGTACAAGTGCGTGGATGTCGGTTTCCACTATATTAATATCCGCATCAGCGCCGGCTCTGCCACCGATTATTACAACAAATTCCCCCCGAGTCTCCAGCCGGGTTTCTCCGGTGGCTATCCGCTCAAGCGTCGTGCGCAGGATTTCCTCGAAAAATTTAGTCAATTCACGGCATATCACCACTGGCCTGTCACCCATCGCGCCAAATGCTTCGCCGAGCGTGGCGACGACCCGTTCGGGGGATTCGTAAAACACGGTTGGGCGGCGCTCTGCGCGTATCCGGTCGAAAAAATCCTTTCGCGCCTCTCCCTTGCGGGGTGGAAATCCCTCGAAGACAAAGCCTGTGGAGAGAAAGCCGGAAACCGAATAAGCGGCGACCAGCGCACAGGAGCCCGGCACAGGCGTCACCCTGATGCCCTCGCGCGCTGCCGCGGCGGCGAGCTGGCCGCCCGGATCACTTGCGCATGGCGTGCCGGCATCCGTGATGATTGCCCCCTTTTCTCCTTTAGACAGGCCCTCGACGAGCTTTACGCACTTTTTTTTCTCCTCGTCCGCGCCGATCGCCACGAGCGGCTTTTTCACTCCGTATCTCTCAAGGAGCTTGCGGCTGTGGCGCGTGTCCTCCGCGGCGATCCAGTCAACTTCCTTCAGGATGCGCACAGCTCTGTACGTGATGTCATCGAGGTTTCCAATAGGAGTTGCCACTACAAACAGACAGCCTTCGGAGGCATTGTGTCCCGGCTTGTCCGCATTTTTCACACTGTCGGATATTTTCAAAAAAAGCACCTTGTTTTCTGTCAGTTATAACGGGTCATATTTGTCAATGTTTTGAATTTGCAATTAATATGTCCACTGATATGCAGGAAGAGCAGCGTTATTTTTTCCCATTATTCTTTTTTCCGTTTCCCGAGGATTTCAAAAGTCCAAAAATCCACCCTCCTGACAGCATCAGAAGGATGATCAGGATGATGTCCGCGACTGAGACGCCGAACACTTCGATGCCCTGGTATTCGTGGACGATCGACGACGAGGCGATGAGCAGCGCGCCTACGACGATGGCCATGGAGAGACGGTTGACGCTCCTGCCGACACTTTCGACGGAATCTTTTGCGCTGTCGATATAGTTTTCCATTTCGATGCGTACCTTGAGATGGCCTTCTTCGAGATTGCGGGAGATGCGATCGAGTCTTTTTGGCAGGGCGGTGAAGAGGTCGCGCATGTCGATCATGGTCTTGACCATCTCGCGGCTGAAATTGGCGGGGTCGAGTTCGCGGCGAAAGAGCATTCTGGCGGCTGGTTCGGCCGTGGATACGAGGTCGAAATCGGGGTTGAGATGACGGCCGAGCCCTTCGAGAGTTACGAGGGTTTTATCCATCAGGGTGAATTCGCCCGGTAGTTTAATTTTGTATTTCATCCCTATGTTGAAAAGTTCGATCACGATGTCTTCGAGGCGGATTTGTCCGAGAGTGATATCGGAGTAGCGCTGGATGAGGCGGCCGACTTCGCGGACGAGTGCCGTGCGGTCGGTTTCGCGGTCGATTTCGGCGATTTCGTCGAGGACTTCCACGAGGCCGACAGCGTCCTGCTGGATGAGTGATATGAAGTATTTCGCCATGTTGCGCTTCATGATGGGATCGACTACTCCGACCATGCCGAAGTCGATGAGGCCGACGACCTGGCCTTCCATGATGATAATGTTGCCGAAATGGGGGTCGCCGTGGAAGAAGCCGTCGATGAGTACCATTTTGATGAAAGCGTTGGCGATGCTTTCGGTGAGAAATGAGAGGTCGTAGCCGCGCAGGAGGAGGAGTTCTTTGTCCTTGAGCTTGATGCCGTGGATATATTCCATGGTAAGGACGCGGCGTGTGGTCCAGTCCCAGTAGACTTCGGGGATATAGACAGTGTCGTCGCCGGTGAAATTTCGGCGGATGCGGTCGGCGTTCTGGCCTTCGATGGTGTAGTCGGTTTCCTGGCGGATGATGCGGTTGAATTCTTCGATGCGTTCGAGCATGTTGTACATGCGCGCCCATTCGAATCGTTTTTCGGCGTAGCGCGCGATGTCGAACATTATGTCGGTGTCGATCTGGATCATCTGTTCGATGTCGGGGCGCTGGACCTTGACGACGACCTCGCGGCCGTCCCGCAGTACGGCTTCGTGCACTTGGCCGATGGATGCTGAGGCGACGGGCACTCGCGAGAAGGAGAGATAGACCTGGTCGAGCGGGCGCTGGAGTTCGTTTTCGAGGATTTCCTGCACCTGTTCGAAGGGAAATGCCGGCACGTCGTCCTGGAGTTTTGAAAGCTCCTTGAGGACATCCTGGGGTATGAGGTCGGGGCGGCTGCTGATGACCTGGCCGGCCTTGACATAAGTGGGGCCGAGCTCTTCGATGACGCGTCTGATCCTTACTGGCATCGGCAGTTGGTATTCGTCGGCAGAGACGACCTGTTCGCGGAGCGAGCGCGGGAAATATCTCGTCAGCTCAAGGGCTTCGGCAACCCAGAAAAAGCCGTGTTTGAAAAATACGAATGCTACTTCCTTGACTCTGACGCCCTTTTTGTAAAACCTCGGCACAAACTGATCTGGTATCATTCGATGACCGCCATCTGAAGGGTTGCGGCGCCTGGCCCGGCCGCCCTCACAATTCTAATTTAATATGACCTGTTTTCTCAAGCCATAATAATACCATCTTTCATTTTTGCAGTCCCCCGTTTCACAATAATATCACCCATGAGGGCGTATAAATAACAGGACTCCACATTCTCCCAGACATTTCAAAGCTCGCGCACACGACGCAATATTGCCCCCCTTCGCGCGCGCGTCGCTCAAAAATGGCTGTCCTTGTAATGGAACATGTTTTGAATTATCATAACAATGGTATATCAGGGAAGCATGCCCGTGATTTCGGGCTGTATATTTTACGGCGGATAACAGCCTGTTTATGCAGACAAAAAAGCTACTGATCATAGAATCGGACGCGGCAGTCAGGGAAGGCATAAAAAAATCCCTCGAAGGCGCGCCGATCCAGTACGTTGAAGTCACCGAACCCGACGACGCGGTGATGCAGGTCGCCGTCGAAGGCCCAGACCTCATTGTCCTTGCGATGGAACTCTCTTCAGGCGACAGCACCACACTGCTCAGCATCATCCGCGAATTCGACCGCAATGTACCCATCGTCGCCATCACCGGCCAGCCGACCAAAGAAAAAATCATCCTCGCAAAACGCTACGGCTGCGACGATATCCTCCTCAAACCACCCGACTACGCGCGCCTCGCCAAAAGCATCATCACCATCTGCGAAACCCCCATCCTCAATATGCCCATGGCTCGCGAAGACCCCGAAATCCCTCCTCCCACCGACCCTCCCACGCCCGAAGAACTCAGCGAATTCGAAATCGTCCGCAAAGAAATGCTCTCCGAACTCGCCCAGACCGAAGAATTCGTCGAAGCCATCCCCAAAGGCGCCGAAGTCCTCAACATCAACGACGCCATCGGCGGCATGAAACTCGCACGCACTCTCGTGCTCAACAATGTCATCTACGGCGAAAAAGGCCAGATACTCACCGCCGAAAAAATCAAGCAACTCACCCGCATCGGCATCCCCGAAGTCTGCATCTACATCAACGAAGACCTCAAACGCATCGTCGAACACCGCAAAAACGAACGCGCCCGCGCAGCCGCCATTCGCCTCGAAGAAGAAAAAGCCGTCCCTCTCAACCCCGACGCGGAAAACGAGCTTGTCCTCGCCGCCACAAAACGCGCAGCCGTACGCGTACCACTCAACGAAAAATGCCTCATCAGATGGATCACCGCCGAAGGCGAAAACCTCGAAGCCCCAGGCATCGTCTTCGACATCAGCAGCGGTGGCTGCGGCGTCTACACAGCCGAACAGTTCAAAAAAGGCGACGAAGTCACCCTCACTTTCACACTCGACCGCAACTCATTCAAAATGGACAACGTCCGCGCACTCATCCGCCACACCGAAAAAGACAACACCATCCGCGAACTCCCCTATAAAAACGGCATCTTCTTCAGCGGCATCACCGAACGATTTCGCGAAAACCTCGTCAACGTACTCTTCAAAATACAACGCGAAAACAAGGCAAAAGGCAAAGTCCCACTCATGTAGCGCCACCCCACAAGGAAACACATACCCCAACCAATGACTTCACTCCGACTCACCGACATCACCAAAAAATATGCCGCCGCCACCATCGTCGACCACATCACGCTCACCATCCCGCCCGGCCACATGCACTTCCTCCTCGGCCCCTCAGGCTGCGGCAAAACCACCTGCCTCCGCATGACCGCGGGATTCCTCACCCCGGACAGCGGCACCATACACTTCGACGACAAAGACGTCACACACCTCCCCCCCCACCGCCGCAACATCGGCATGGTATTCCAGACCTACGCACTATTTCCCCACATGACCGTCGAAAACAACATCGCCTACGGACTCAAACTCCGCAAAATCCCCACAACAGAAAAAAACCGCCGCGTCGCAGAAATCATCGAACGCGTCCGCCTCTCCGGCCTCGCAAAACGACTCCCCGCACAACTCTCAGGCGGCCAGCAGCAACGCGTCGCCCTCGCCCGCGCTCTCATCATCCAGCCCGATATCCTCCTCCTCGACGAACCCCTCAGCAACCTCGACTCACGCCTCCGCGCGGAAATGCGCTCAGAAATCAAACGCATCCACGACGAATTCCGCATCACCGCTCTCTACGTCACCCACGATCAGGAAGAAGCCCTCACGCTCGCCGACACCATCTCCCTCATGCGCAACGGCCGCATCGAACAATCAGGCTCTCCCGCTCAAATCTACAACCACCCCGTCAACCAGTTCGTCGCACAATTCATCGGCGACACCAACATACTCACAGCCACCCCCAACGACAACACCATCGACACTCCACTCGGCCCCATCGACACACCGCCGCCGCCACACCGATCCTCATTCCCCATCTCCATCCGCCCCGAATCCATCCACATCGACCAGCCCCACGGCACTCCCGCCACCATCACTTCAACCACCTACCTCGGCAACACCATCCGCCTCACTCTCACACTCCGCGACGGCACACCCATCACGGCCACACACCACGCTACTTCCACGCCCCCCACTCCCGGCGCCACCACACTCATCACCATGGAGCCCTCACATGCCGCCATCCTCCAGTGAAAAACCCACACTCTCCACCTGGCTCGGCACAGCGCTCATCACCGCATTCTTCGCCATATTCCTCATCTACCCACTCATCTACATCCTCAAAAAATCACTCGTCATCGACGGCCGCCTCTCACTACAGTTCTTCCAACTCATCACACAAAACCCCATCATCACACAAAGCATCACCAACAGCCTCATCATCGCCCTCACCGTCACACTCCTCTCCATCGCCACCGGATTTTACCTCGCCACCACCCTCACACGCACCAACATGCCGCTCCGAAACTTACTCAACTCCCTCATCCTCATACCCATGATCCTCCCGCCATTCGTCGGCGCCATCGGCATCAAACACATCTTCGGCCGCTTCGGCACCATCAACATGCTGCTCATGCAACTCCACATCATAACCCCCCGCCAGCCCATCGAATGGCTCGCCGCACCCTTCTGGGGCGTCGTCCTCATCGAAACGCTACACCTCTTTCCCATCATGTACCTCAACATCGTCAGCTCCTACACCCTCATAGACCCCACCATCGAAGACGCCGCCCACAGCCTCGGCGCCACACGCCCACACCTCTTCCGCACCATCACGCTCCCGCTCCTCACACCCGGCATCTTCGCCGGCGCATCCATCATCTTCATCTGGGCATTCACCGACCTCGGCACACCACTCCTGTTTGAATACACCACCGTCGTCCCCGTACAAATCTTCAACTCCATACAGACCACCAGCGAAAACCTCACCGGCTACGCACTCGTCATAACCACACTCATACTCACCACAGCACTATTCCTCATCACAAAATACACCATCGGCGCCCGCACCACCCCCGCCACCACACTCGGCCGCACCACCGGCAACACCATCCGCCTCTCACTCCCCGCAAAGATCATCACTCTCACCACCACCATGCTTATCCTCGCGCTCGCCCTCATCCCGCACGTTAGCGTCCTCCTCGTATCCATCGCCGGCGACTGGTTCATGACCCCGCTGCCCGCACAATGGACACTCGCGCACTACGCGGAAATATACACACACGACATCGCCATCAACTCCATCAAAAACAGCCTCACCCTCAGCGCACTCGCCACCATACTCGTCCTGATCACCGGCACAGCCACCGCATACTACCTCACCCGCAAAAAATTCCCCGGCCGCGACATCCTCGACACCTGCGCCATGCTCCCCCTCGCCATCCCCGGCATAGTACTCGCCTTCGGCTACACACAGACCTTCTACGCCACACCTCTCGACCCGCGTACCAATCCCATACCGCTGCTCATCATAGCCTACGCCATCCGCCGCATCCCGCTCGTCGTCCGCGCGCTCTACGCCGGATTCCAGCAGGCCAGCACCACATTCGAAGAAGCCGCCCAAAACCTCGGCGCCACACCATCCGCCGCCATCCGCACCATCACACTCCCCATCATCCGCTCAAGCATCCTCGGCGCAGCCATCCTCGCCTTCGCCTTCAGCATGCTCGAAGTCAGCGACAGCCTCATCCTCGCCATGCAGCAACAGCACTACCCCATCACCAAGGCCATCTACATGCTCCTCGGCCGCCTCGCCGACGGCGACTACATCGCGAGCGCCATGGGCATCCTCGGCACAGCGCTCCTCGCCCTCGCCCTCATCATCACCAACCGCCTGCTCGGCAAACGCCTCGGCGACATGTTCCGCACCTGACATACACCCATATCCTCCGGGTTACCCCAAGGACATAACAAAAGAGCCCCCTCCGGGAAACCAGAGGGAGCTCCGCAATGCCATATACGTCTATACTGTTTGGATATCCGCTATGAAAGGTCGATGCCGCAGTTGGCACAGAATTCGGCGGAAGCGTCATTGGTCTGGCCACAACAGGAGCAGACTTTAGCGTCGCCTGAGGCTGCCGGTGCCGGCGAAGGCGCGGATGCGCCGCCACTGCCGAGGGTCGTGCCACAGGTGCCGCAGAATTCGTCGCCCGGGTCGATGCCCATGCCGCAGTTGGGGCATGACGCTCCAGCCGCCGCAGGTGTCGAGGCGGCGGGGGTGAAATCCGGGACCGCTGCCATCCCCGCGGGAGCTGTCAACTGGAGATTGGCCCCGCAGGTGCCGCAGAATTCGTCGCCGGGGTCGGTGTCCATGCCGCATTGCGGGCATATCGGAGAGGCTGCCGGCTTGGCTTTTGGCGCGGGGGCGGTTTTTGTGGACATACCGCAGGTGCCGCAGAATTCGTCGCCCGGGTCGATGGGGCCGGCGCAGTGCGGGCAGGCAAGCCCAGGTGAAAAGTCGGGGCCGCCGGTGGCCGCCTCGAGCGTGGTGCCGCAGCCGGGGCATGTGGTTACGGTGAGACCAACGGGAGTGTCACATATCGGGCAGGGTCTTGTCGGTCCTTCGTCGGCGGCCGGTTCGGCTGACGCGTACGAGTCTTCGTATGTTTCCTGAGAGTAGTCTTCGGCGGGAGCGGCCATACCTTCGAGTCTCGCGCCGCATGTGCCGCAGAACTGGTCGCGCGGGTCGATGGGTGCGCCGCATTCGGGGCACGGCACCTTTGACTCGTCGCCGGCAAGGTCGACTTTCGCGTACTGGCCCACGTCGGCTTCGAGTTCGGAGCCGTCTTCCATGCACCATTTGAAATCCTGCGGATACTGTGTGAGACAGAAGGGACATATCATTTCAGGCATTGGTATTACTCCTGTATTTTCAATTATTCCGCCGGCGGGCGGATTTTTCTAAGTTTATCATATTTGACCTGACACAACATCAGGATTTGCAAATCATGGCTGCCGCCGGCCTGTCACTCCACACGCGCGATGACCGAAAGGTTGGAGCCGCGGAGCCGGGTATCGCCACGGTGAGAAAAGAATAGCGAGGTGGTGCAGTGTGTACAGACAGCGGCTGCCGCGATGTGCCGGGGGTCGACTCCGGCTGCCGCAAGACGTGCGGCATTGAGCGCCTTGATGTCGAAAAACCGCTTGCCGCCCCCCCCCTCCCCGGTCAGGCATGAGAGATCTTCTGGCCTGAGGCAGTCGATGAGATCGCTGCCGACTTCGTAGCACCTGCCGCTGATGGACGGGCCCATGAAGACACGGAGGTCTTCGGGCCGGGAGCCAAAACTGTCGCGCATCGTTTCGACAGTCTTTTCGAGGATGCCCGCAACGGCGCTGCGCCATCCCGCGTGCGCCGCGGCGACGGCCCCGGTACGGGTGTCGGCAAAGAGCACCGGCACGCAGTCGGCGGTGACGACGGCAAGCGGCGTGTCCGGCAGTCCGGTGACGAGCGCGTCGGTGGCTGGCAGCCGGTCCTGCGGCGTGTTGCGTCCGGCACGCGCGTGGTCGACGATTTCGACATTGACGCCGTGCACCTGTTCGCCGAGGGTGAGCCGGGCGAAGTCGAGTCCGAAGGCTTCACAGAGACTGCGCCGTGCCACTGCC
>CAZQSL010000135.1:0-9510 GCA_964595945.1 uncultured bacterium | reverse complement strand
CACTCTCCCGCAACAAATCCAAAGCCTCCGCACAGTCCGACGACCGCCAGATCAAACGCCTCGCCTACCTCATCGGCAAACACGTCCGGCAGGACATCCTCGACAACGACGGCACTACCCTCGTCTCCGAAGGCGCTACTGTCGACGAAGCCATGATCCGCTCTCTCAAAGAGAAAAACGCCATACTGCAACTCATCAGAAATGTGGACTTCAATTCATAAACACCTACCTTTCTGCGAGGGAGCTGTCAGCAGCAAGCAACATCAATATATACAATTAAAAAGGCGGGGGATAATCCCCGCCTTTTATTATAAAAATTATTTGAATTTCCCTACCGGAGAAACCTTTTTCGAGAAAAAGGTTTCTCCGCACCTCTTCCAAAAAGCTTTATATGCTTAACTTTTCTCCAAACTACTGTCCTATCGCGCTATCGCACGGCGATAGGGGATTTCTATTGATTCAGTATATTATCCCGAATTCGTCATTAGAATTCGGGATTGCTGTCGCAAGAAGGGATGAAATGCAAGGCGCAAGGGGCATTTTTGCAGTGAGCAGTATTCGTCATACGCAAACAAAAAAATGCACCGGCAACACAGCAGTTCGCCCTTATCGCGACTGCCGGATTCGACAATAGCGCACTTTCTATTGACGGATCCGGGATTATTCACTTTGCACCCCTGTATCGCAATCCGTACCAAACCGCCAGCATGAATGACCCCACCGCAAGCAGCGGGGAATTGAACCCGGAGAGATTAAACCCAATCGCTCTTTTTGATGTTGGGCGGGGTCTCCGCATCCCGCCGTGTTTTTACGTGTGACAGCAGATCGGTATGATTCGCAAAAATCCCTGTCATTCTGAGCGAAGCGAAGAATCTTGCTCTTATTTTGACTGTCTGCGCTTATGGGGTAATCAGAAATAGACTGGCGGTTGCGAGCCACTGGGGCCAAATATAAAAACCCCGCCGGAGTTGCCAAGTGAAAACCGGACGGGGCTGTTATGTTCCTGAAATTATGGAATAATAGTCAGAATCTCTTTTTTAGAATGCGTCGACGTCGGCAGCCTGATCGCCTTTGGGGCCGGCTACCACTTCAAATTCTACATCCTGGCCTTCTTCGAGGTTGCGGAAGCCGTCGCCTCTGATGGCTGTGTAGTGTACGAATACGTCTTTGTCGCCGTCGGCTCTCTGGATGAAGCCGAAGCCTTTGGTTTTGTTGAACCATTTTACTGTGCCTTTTACTCTCATGCTATACTGCTCCTTTTACATGCTGCTGAAATTCTTGATATGTGCCAGCATCATCGCTTGTCAGAACTGGCCGTCCGGGTTGACCTGGCACATCCCCGGGCATGATCCTGATTGTGCATGATGCGAAGCAAGCTTTCTATTGTATCGCGCCAATGCTCTCCTATTGTGCGATGTAGTTGTTTGCCGGTGAAATAAAAACGGGGGGTGTTTTTTCTTTCATCAATAGCTAACACACTACTTTCGGTACATGTTGCCAATGCAACTATAACCACTATCATATACCACGTTTGGCTTTTGTCAAGAAAATGTTTGTTGCCGAAAAGAAAAATGTCTGACGCCGCTGCCGTGATGCCGGGCAAATCCGTTTGCTTCGGGGCTGCCGCTGGCGGGCCGGTGACGGCAGGTTTACGCTATAGCAGTGGCGCGCGGCTGTAGCAAAAAGGCCGGATCGGAGGAGTACGGGCCGATCCGGCCTTATGGTGTCTGACGATGGTGTGCCCGTGGTCAGCGCGTGAGAAATTCGTTGATCGCGGCGACGACTTCACCGGGAGCTTCGAGGGTGAAATGATGAGAGTGTTTCTGGAGTGTGACCAGCCTGGAGCCGGGGATCAGTGACGCAAGTTCCGAGGCGCGGTCATATTTCACTGTCTGGTCATCTTCGGAAGCTATGATAAGCGTGGGGACGGTGATGGATTTTACGCGTTCGCGGATGTCGTGATTGGCCACTGCTTCGAGTCCCTTTGCGGCAGCGTCGCGGCAGGGGCGCAGGGTGGCGTCGTTGACGTCGGGATATAGGTCGGGATGCTCTTTTTTGTAGCGGTCCTTGATGGCGAGCGCCACTTCAAAGGCGTGGGTGAACAAAAATGAGCCGAGCAGTATCTTGTTTTTCTTCTTTTCGTCATTTGCCACACAGGCCGAAGTGCCGAGCAGCATGAGTTTCGAGACTTTCTGCGGAAATGTCAGTGTGTAATACTGAGCTATCATGCCTCCCATCGAATGTCCGGCGAGTATTGCCTTTTCCACGTCCAGAGTTTCGAAAATGCCATCGAGGTCGAGTACGTGTGAACTGAAGGAATAATCCATGCCTTCCCTCTTGTCAGACCACCCGTGGCCCCGCAGGTCGATATCGACGACGCGGTACCTGTCCATGAGCATTTCGCCGATTTTGCCCCACCGGGTGTGATTGCCGGTCCAGCCGTGGATCAGTATTATCGTTTCTTCGCCCTCTCCCCTTACATTGTAGTATTGCTTGATGCCCGTCCTCGGATTTGTAACATACATTGGTCTCTCCGTCCTCCTTCTCTTTCCCTGGCGCCATTTGTTCCCTTTTTCACTATTTTAGGCTTTTTATCGAATTGTGTAAATTATCAATTCCCCTATTTAAAAAATATTGTTTTTCAAGCCGGCTGCTTAATATATTGTATCGCCAGCTTAATTGTATCGCCGCCGCGTGTCATGCTATGACGCGCGCGCCCGTCATGTCGACGCAGCACAGGAAGACATCGGCATCGAGCCCGTGCGCGCCGAATGCCGACTTCATGGCATCTCCGATCCTGGAGAAATCGTCGCAGGCCCTCGCGACGGCGAAAACCGATGGGCCCGCGCCGCTGATCGAGCAGCCCAGCGCGCCGGTTTCCAGCGCCGCGGCCTTCACATCGGCAAAACCCGGGATCAACCCCGCTCTCGCCGGCTCGGCCACTCTGTCGACCACCGCACGCCCAAACATCTCGACATCCTTGAACAAAAATGCGGCCGTGATCGTCGCCGCGCCCGACATATTGGCAATGAAATCATTCATCGGCACTTCTCTTGGCAGCACATTTCTCGCATCCTGCGTCCTGACGGCATAGTGCGGCCGCACCACTACCAGCCGTGCGTCTTCGATCCCTCCCAGTGAAATCACGTCTATTTCGCGGTTGGTGATCTTAGTGATCACTGCGCCGCCATAGAGCGCCGCGGCCGTGTTGTCGGCAAAATAGCCTCCGCTGACAGCCTCCTCGGCCTCGGTGCAGGCTACCAGCAATTCCTTTCTGGAAAGAGGCCGCCCCAGCAGTTCGTTGGCAGCCATTCCTCCCGCTATGGCGCTCGCGGCACTGCTGCCGAGTCCCGAGGGGAAAGGCACGCCCTTGTCTATACGCATAGTGATGCCCACTTGGCGCCCCGTGCGCTCAAGCACATTCATCGCTGCGCGTGACGCGGTGTTTTTCGCGGGATCATCGAGCGGAAGTCCCTTGCCCCATCCTCCGATTTCCTCTATCCTTACGCCTGCAAAATCGCCGAATTCGACATCCACCACATCACCCGGGCCTCCCACCGCTACTCCAAGCACATCAAACCCAGGCCCTATATTCCCGATCGAAGCCGGCGCGAACACTTTCACTTCACCTTTCATTTCCACTGCCTCCGCGAAATATCACTGTCACCGATAGCACAGCACCACTATTCTCTTTACTTTCACATTGCCCGTCAATGCCGCAATGCCTTTTTCCTGACCCTGCCAGTATGATTTCCGGCGGCACCGGAATACAAGAGCCTTTGCGCGACAGCGGGAAAACTGTATGAAAAGAGTGAAAACGAAATGATCAGAGAAAAGCCACCACGCCCGCTCAGGCCGAATCCTTCATACGCAGCGCGCCGAGATGCCCGGCCACATTGGCCTCGGCCACACGCCACACGCCAGCCTCGCGCTCAAGCACGTATACACACCCAAGCTCCATCCTGGCTGTAGCCACAATCGTCTCGACCGGCTCGCCGAGCAGCCCGCTCAATATCCCCTTGATCACGCCCTTGTGCACCACTGCCACTGCCGGCAGCTCCACATCCGCGAACACTTCACGCGCGGTCTCCGCGACCCGGCTGAAAAATCCCGCCTTCGAGTCGCCACCGGGGAAACGGAAGTCCATACCGCCCAGACTCCACTCACGATAATTGTCCGGGTCTCTCTCCGCCGCCTCATCAAGAGTAAGCCCCTCCCACTGGCCGAACCCTATCTCCCGAAAAGCCTCGACTACCACGGCATGCTTCGCGGCCTCTCCCAGCGCGATCTCGGCGCTCTCACGAGCACGTATCAGCGGACTCACGAAGACTGACCGGAACTCGATGCCTTTCAGCAACTCGCCAGTAAGGGCGAGCTGCGCGCGCCCCGTGTCGCTCAGCGGCACATCCGTACTGCCATACAGCCGCACCGACGAATTACCCGCCGTCTCGCCGTGCCGCACCAGTATTATCCTGTTTTCCAGATTACGATGCTCGATCCGGTCAGTCATGGCTATCCTGTCGTCCGGACATTGCCCGGCCCCTTCTCCTGCGTCCTCCAGAATGTTACCACCATCATCCACTTATGTGAAACCGCATGGTAAAATGTCCCGGTAGCACAATCGGACAATGACTCGCGAAAGGCAATCGAACTATGAACGGAAAAAAACTCAAGGTAGTATTCCTCGACGCCTCTACCATCGAACGCGGCGATGTGGATTTCACACGATTCACCACCGCCCACGACTGCACATTTCACCCCGTGACACGTCCTGCCGACACGGCGGCACGCATCGAGGGATTCGATGTCGCCGTGACCAACAAGGTCATCATCGACGCAACACTCATGGACTCTCCAGCCGCCGCATTGCTCAAACTCATTGCCATCGCAGCCACCGGCACCAACAATGTCGATCTCGCAGCCGCCGGCCGCCGCGGCATCGCCGTGTGCAACGTCGCGGGCTATTCCACCACCGCCGTCGCCCAGCACACGATGAACTTCATCCTCGAACTCGCCTCCAGCGCAGCCCGCTACGCCGCTGACACCCGTACCGGCGCATGGGAAAACAGCCCCACTTTCACAATGCTCACCCGTCCCTGCGTGGAGCTCACCGGCAAGACGCTTGGCGTATTCGGTCACGGCACTATCGGCTCTGCGGTCGCGCGTCTCGCTCAGGCATTCGGCATGGACATCCTAATAGCCGCACGCAAAGGCGACGCCTCATGCCCCGCGGGCCGCGCCCCATTCGACGATGTTGTCGCCCAGTCCGATTTCCTCACTGTCCACTGCCCGCTGACTCCCGGCACTCAGGGACTACTCGGCGAGCGCGAATTCGCCATGATGAAAAACTCCGCTTTCGTCATCAACACGGCACGCGGCGGCGTTGTCGACGAAGCCGCTCTCGTCGCCGCTCTCGACTCCGGCCAGATAGCGGGCGCCGCGACTGACGTACTCTCCAAAGAGCCGCCCGAAGCGTCGCACCCACTCATCGCCGCGGCAAAAAGGCTGGACAATCTCCTCGTCACGCCTCACACCGCATGGACCGCTCGCGAAGCCCGGCAGCGTCTCGTCGACGAGATGGCTCTCAACATCGAGGCATACGTAGCCGGCCAGACCCGCAACAGGGTCGAAAAGAAGTGATCGCCCGCTCCGGCATGGCATGAAACCTGTCGCATCCCTGGACGGGGTTCACGGAAAATGAGCGGAGAACCCTTTTTGCAAAAAGGGTTCTCCGCACCTCTCCCAAAAACTCTCTATGTTTGGAGTATTCTCCGGTTTCATTGTGCTACCCACAACGGTAGGTGATTTCTATTGATATTCAGAATAAATCAAGCAATGGGGCGTGGCATCACTCGGCGATTTTCCTGTGCGAAGGAATGAATCCCCCGGATTGGCCCGCGCCGACGCAGACGGGCTTGCCGCTGGCGTGCAGTGAGGAAAAATAGGGGCGGAATCCGAGCTTGACATCCGCGAGAGATGCGCGCCGCATGAGCTGCTCCATCGTGTAGACAGTCTCGATGCGACTCATCACCGCTGTTTCGCACTCGCGGCTCATGATGATAGCTTCCTTGGGACAGGCCTCGACGCAGAGGCCGCACATGACGCATCGCAGCAGGTCGATCTCGAAGCTCTCCGGTCGTTTTTCGATCTCGGGCGAGGGGGCTTCCCCGGCGATGATGGTAATGCATTCGGCGGGACATATCGTCTGGCACATATAGCATGAAGTGCATTTCGGATCGCCGTTTTCCCATCGCGTGAGGATGTGCGTGCCCCTGAACCGTTCGGAGTATTCCCTGCGGACTTCCGGGTACTGAATGGTCGCCGTGTCGTGGCGGAGCAGGTGCCGGAGTGTGACGGTGAGGCCCTTGAGGATGCCGATGAGATAACCGTGCGGTTCGGGGGTTTCGATGTCTTTAATCATCCATCAGCCATCCTTTCGGAGAAAGAAGCGACTCGTCGAATCCCGCAAAAGCGCTGCATTCGGAGCGCATGACGGCGCGCACATCCCGGGCGGATGAGGGGCAGCCGCAGAGCGATGCGAGCAGTGGCCGCGCTTCGCGTGTTTCGCCGGGAGCTTCGACTGCCTTGAAAAATCCCTGTACGCGGCCTTCGTAATTTGTAAACGTGCCGTCGGTCTCGAAGTATTCGGCGATGGGCAGCACGATGTCGGCTTCGCGCGCGGTTTCGTCGAGTTTCGATGTGAAAAGGACAAGTTTCGCGCCGCGCGCCCTGATGGCGTCGAGCAGTTCTGGCGCGGTCTTTGCGATATTCTGGCGAAAGGCGACGACGAGAGCGGTCCTGACGGCGGCAAGCGGGATATCGTCGCCCGCGATGCCGAAAAGCAACGCGCCGCGCGTGTTGGGATTTTTGTCCCTGCGGCGCAGGAGGTTGTCCTGCATCTCGGCCATGAGCGCGTGGCTGTCGTCGATCCTGAAATCCACACAGGCTCCGCCGGCGGTTTCCATGATGTATTTTCTGAAGAGGAATAGTTCTTCGTTGGACATGCGTGGAGACGAGATGCCCGAGATACTGCCTGAAGCGTCATGCGCGAGCCGGCCGAGCGCGGTGAGGGCTTCATGCCAGGTGGCTTCACGGAGCGCGCCGTTTGTGAGGATCATCGGGGAAGTCACGCGGTCAGTGGTGTCATGGAGCGCGCGCCAGCTCCAGCGGCCTTCGTTGCAGAGCCAGGTGGAATTGACGGCGGGGTTTTCGCGGGGCAGAAAGCGTTTGATGTGGCCGCGATAGTGTTCGATGCGGATATTGCAGCCTGTCGAGCAGCCGTCGCAGATCGAGTCTGTGCCTTCGAGGAACCACACGCGGCACTGGAATCTGAATTTCGCGCTCGTCAGCGCGCCCACCGGGCAGATGTCGGCGAGGCAGCCCGAGTAGTCGTCGTCGATGGGTTCGTCGCGGAAGGTCGCGATTTCGGCCTTGTGGCCCCGCTGCTGGAGTTGCAGAGCGTTGGAGCCGGTCACTTCGCTGCAAAATCTCACACAGCGGACACAGAGCACGCAGCGTTCGCGGTCGAGGACTATTTCATCGCCGAGGCGGATCACTTTTGCCTTGTGGACTTTTTCCACGAGCTCGACGCGGCTGTCGTAGAGTCCGTGCGCGATGAAGTAATCCTGCAGTTTGCACTCGCCGGCCTGATCGCAGACGGGGCAGTCGACGGGATGATTGAGCAGTAGAAATTCGAGGACGGAGCGGCGGCCTTCGATGACTTTCGGAGTGCCGGTGCTGACGGCCATGCCTTCGGCGACTGGCGTGCAGCAGGAGGTGACGAGTTTCGGCACTTTCTCGATTTCGACGAAGCACATGCGGCACGAGCCGCTCAGTGACAGTTGCGGATGGTAGCAGAAATGGGGGATGTCGATGCCTGCGGAGCGGGCGGCTTCGAGGATCATCGTGCCGGCCGGCACCGTGATTTCGCGCCCGTCGATCGTGAGTTTCACCATATTTTCATTTTCACTCATATCGCGATTCTTCCAGAATTTTTAGTCGCGCCGCTATCGGTCGAGTTCGCCGGCTATGACGTTCCAGCTGCCGATGATCGCCGCGACGTCCGACACCATGTGCCCGGTGACGATTTCGTCGTTGGCCTGGAAAACGGCAAAACACGGCGGCCGCACCTTGATGCGGTATGGTCTGGACGTGCCGTCGCTGACGATGTAAAAACCGAGTTCGCCGTTTGCGCCCTCGGTGCTCGAGTAAATGTTGCCGGCTGGCGTCTCGAATCCGTGCATGATGATCTTGAAATGATTCATCAGTCCTTCGATGTTGCCGTAGACATCCTTTTTGGGGGGCAGAGCCACACGTTTGTCCGATGTCATCACGGGGCCGTCCGGCAGGTCTGCGAGCGCCTGTGTGATGATGCGGAGACTCTGCGTGATTTCTTCGAGGCGCACGAGGTAGCGCGCCATCACGTCGCCGTCGCCGCTTACCGGGACATCGAAATCATATTGTCCGTAAGTCCAGTAGGGATTGGCTTTTCGCACGTCATAGCCGACGCCCGAGGCGCGCAGGCACGGGCCGGTGAATCCCCAGGCAATGGCGTTGCCAGCCGTCACAGTGCCGATGCCGCGCGTTCGGCCGGCGAAGATTTTATTGCGAGTGATCAGTTTGTCCACGTCGCCGACGAAGCCAGGTATGATCCCGATGATGCGGCGGCATTTTTCCACGAAGTCGTGCGGCACGTCCTGGCTGAATCCTCCGATGCGGCCATAGCTCACCGTCAGGCGCGCTCCGCAGCAGGATTCCAGCAGGTCATATATCTCTTCGCGCATGCGGAACAGATACCAGAAATTAGTCAGCGCGCCTATGTCGACAAGATTGGCCCCGATGCACACGAAGTGGTCCATGATGCGGCTGAATTCGCTCAGGATGACTCTCAGCACCTGCGCGCGCCGCGGCACTTCCACCCCCATCATCGTCTCTACGGCATGCGCATAGCCGGCGTTATTCATAAATGCCGAACAGTAGTTGAGCCTGTCGGTATAGGGGATTATCTGTATATAGGGGTGCGTCTCGGCCATCTTTTCAAAGCACCGGTGCAGATAGCCGATCTCCGAGCGTGAGCGCAGGATAGTCTCACCCTCAAGCTCGATCATGAGCCGTAGCGTGCCATGCGTAATGGGATGCGACGGTCCGAGATTGACGATCGTCCTCTCGCCGAGTTCTTCGTCATCACTTTGATGCAGCGGCGGGTTAAGCGTGTCTTCGGCCGCCGTGAAAAGATCGGGGCGGGTTTCAGTGCATTCAAATCTGTGCCCCGGCTCGAAATCCTTGCGCAGCGCATGGCCATCGAACTGATCATGCGTCAGCAGCTTCTGCAAATTGTGATGCCCCTCGAATCTGATGCCGAACATATCGTACGCTTCACGCTCGAACCAGTCGGCGCCCTTCCACACTCCCGTCACCGTGCGCACGCTCACATCGTTTTCATCGAGCGGCACGCGCAGCCTCAGATACTTGTTGCGCACTGTCGAATAGAGGTGATAGACCACTTCGAAG
>CAZQSL010000134.1:0-9642 GCA_964595945.1 uncultured bacterium | reverse complement strand
GTGAGAATGACGGTGGCTGCTATGACACCCCAGATGCTCGCCATGCCGCCGACCGAGACCATGATGACGTAGGTGACGGATTTCATCAGGTCTGCGGAATCGATGCCGATGAAGTTGCTTTTGTGCGCGTAGAGGAAACCGGCAATGGCCGTAAGGACGGCGCTCAGGACGAAGATTTTGAGTTTGAAAGCGGAGGTGTAGACACCCATGGCGGCAGCGGCTTCCTCGTTGCCGTGTATGCTCATGAGCGCGCGGCCGGGGCGTGATGACATGATGTTGAATGCGAGTATGACGGTAATCGTGACGATGGCCCAGACGAGGTAGTAAAAGGGACGGCCATCGAGTGAGTTGAAGTCGAAGGCTCCGAGGGTGAGAGACGGTGCGCCGGGCAGTCCGGACGAGCCGCCGGTGAGGTCGATATTGGACTCGATAAGATGGAATACGATGACGCCGAATCCGAGTGTGGCCATGCCGAGGTAGTGGCCGCGGAGCCGGAGTGTCGGCAGGCCGATGATAGCGGCGACGACTGCGGAAATGATGATGGCGGCGGCGCAGCCCGCGATGGGGGGGAGTCCGAGTCTGATGGTGAGGATGGATGTCGTGTAGCCGCCGATGGCGAAGAATGAGGCCTGTCCGAGAGAAATTTGCCCCGCGTATCCCACGAGCAGGCAGAGGCTGATGGTGACGAGGCAGTTGATGCCGGCGACTGTCACGAGAAGGAGATCATAGGGGTTGGCGGTGATGACAGGCCCGGCTGCGATGGCGGCGACGAATATGATGTATGGTATGAATCGGCGCGCGGATTTCATCAGAACTCCCTGAATTTCGCGAGGTCGGCGCGCCCGAGTATGCCGCTTGGGCGGACGAACAGCACTATGAGCAGAATGGCGAGTGTGATCGGTTCCTTGAATGTGGATGTGAGAAACCCGGCACAGAAGTTTTCGATGATGCCGAGCAGGAGTCCGGCGATGACCGCGCCGGGCTGATTGCCGAGACCGCCGATGATGGCGACGATGAATCCCTTGATGCCCAGCAGTGCGCCACGATCGTATTCCATGCTTGCTATGGGGGTGTAGACAATGCCTGCGAGCGCCCCGAGCGCGGCGCTGAGTGCGAATGACATCATGACTACGCGATCGACATTGATACCCATAAGAGCTGACGCTTCGCGGTCTTCGGAGCAGGCGCGGATGGCCTTGCCGGTAATGGTTTTTTCAAAGAAAAAATACAGCACTGCGACGGCTGAAAGAGTGATGCCGATGATCCAGAGTGTGTGGTAGTCGATGATTGCGCCTGAAATATTGAGATTTATCCCCTTGGAAAAACGATCCATGTATATCGGCTCTTTGCCCCATGTGAGCATGGTGATGCCTCGAAACAGCATGGAGCCGCCGATGGTGATGATGATGAGTGTCATGACTGATGGTTTTCTCAGTGGATGGATGGCGATGCGCTCGAACATGACGCCGATGATCGACACCGCAAGGATGGTGATGGGAAACGCGAGGTATGCGGGGATGTCGAACTGGTTGATGAGCGTGTAGCTGATGAATCCGCCGAGGACGACGAATTCGCCCTGTGCGAAGTTGATGATGCCGGTGGCACTGTAGATGATATTGAACCCGAGAGCGATAAGCGCGTAGACGCTTCCGTTGGCGAGTCCCGAAAAAAGGTACTGGAGTATTTGCGAAAAAATGCTCATCTTGCTGTGTGCCCGGCGGTTGCTCCATATATTTTATTGAAGCTGCGATATTTCGCGACAACACTAAAAGTTATCTCCAAGTGGGGCAAATATCAAGTGATCACGGAAAAACAGGGAGGGATAACGGAATTTCAGATAAACTCTGAAGGCGCAAAAAGACATCGAACAAGGCCTCGTACCGAATTGCACACGTAAATGGCATTGGCGGTTATGAGTTCATCGGGAGTGATGATTTTCTCGGATACATGGCCGGATTCGATGAGATGGCGGCGAAATGTGCCGGGCAGCAGCCCGCAGGATGCGGGTGGTGTGAACATCTCGCCGTGGTGTTCGACGATGATGTTGGTGCGCGCGCCCTCCGTGATCTCGTTGCGCTCGTTGACAAAGAGTACATCGAAAAAACCGAGCCGCGAAAAATGGTCGAGGGCGATGTCGTAAAAAGCCCGGACATTTGTCTTGTGCGAAAGGAATGGCGATGTGGAAATGACGGCTTGGGGGCACATTGTTACACGTGGCACGAAGCCTGCCGGAGGGTCGGCGAGTGGAAGCGCCGTGATCGAAAAGACGCCGGAGGGCGCGAGAGTCAGCCGCACCTTGTGGCGTGATGACGGGGTGAGCGAACCGGCGAAATCTTCGAGCGAATCCATTGCTGCGGACGTATCACAGTGGATATTGAAAAATGTGGCGGAAGATGCGAGACGTTCGAGGTGGTAATCAGTGAAGGTGTAGCCTGTATGAGGATTCCATTCGAGGGACTCGATGAGCTCAAATCCTTCAGGCGGTTTATTGTCAAAGGAATCGGTGAGAAATTTTGCCTTGAGGATGGCCTCCTGCCATTCGGCATGAGGGGTCGAGTCATAGACGATGCCGCCGCCGATGCCGAGGCGGCATTTGTCTCCGGCTGTTTCTATGGTGCGTATGGCGACGTTGAAGACCGATGTCTCGAATCGCGGGGAGAAAAAACCGATGGCGCCCGTATAGATCGACCGGGGTGACGATTCGAGCGCGCGGATGATTTTCATCGAGCTGATCTTGGGGGCACCCGTGACCGAGCCTGACGGGAACATGCTGGAGAGCAGTTCGCGCACGGAAAGTCCCCGTCGCATCTCTCCGCGCACGGTCGAAGTCATCTGGAAAAGCGTCTCGTAGTCTTCGATTTCGAAGAGGCGGTCTACGGCGACCTTTTCTGGCTCACAGATGCGGCCGAGATCGTTGCGGAGCAGATCGACTATCATGACGTTTTCGGCGCGGTTTTTGATGTCGTTTCTGAGGAAATGCCGGAGCGCGTCATCTTCGCGGCAGTCGAGGCCGCGGCGTGTGGTGCCTTTCATCGGTTTCACGGTTATGTCGTTGCCGTTAGTGCGGAAGAAAAGCTCTGGTGAGAGTGAGAGCAGGGTGAAATCGCCATCGCGCCAGTAGCACGAGTAATCGACTTGCTGGCGGTTGCGAAGGTGGAGGTAGAGATCGAAGGGGTCGCCGGACAGGTCGAAGTCGAGACGCATCGTGTAGTTGATCTGATAAGTGTCGCCGGATTCGATGTGCTTTTTGATCGTGCCGATCTTGCGTGAATATGAGTCATAAGACTCGCTGAGGCGTGGGCTGTGGATGGCGAATGGGCGTGCGCCAGGTGGTGTGCAGGGCAAGTCATGTGGTGGCGAAAGCCATTTGCCGGCATTGGGGTCAAATATTGCGGGAGAGTCGAAGAGTCCGAACCACAGAAGTGGCATATCCGCATTATCCGGCGGCACGAAGCAGTCGCCAAGTGAGTAACCGGCTTCGTATGAGATGAATCCCGCAGCATGGTAACCCGAATCAATACCCTTCTGTACTTCGTCGAGGGCTGATGACACCTCATGGTGTGAGTGGGCGGTGATGACTTTTTCAGGGGTGGTGAAAAGATAGTTGAGGCGTTCGCCGGCGATGGTGCCGTTGGATTCGAGTGCGAGAATTTGTGTCGCGTCGCGCTGAGAGAGGAGTGCTGACAGCCAGGGGTCTTGTGGTGAAGTCGGCATGGTCATCAGGGGAAATCGTCACTTGACGGCGAATACGCCATCGAGCCAGTCAGCGGACTTGATGAGTGCATCGCTGTAGAATTTGAAATCACCTGTGGCAACATTGCGAAGGTCGTGGGTGGCGCCGGGATACTCGATGTAGACATTGGATACAGCCGCCGCGTCGAGCGCCGCGTGCATGATGCGTGATTGTTCGGTGGGCACGAGCGGATCCTTGTCGCCGTGTGCGAGGAACATAGGCACGGAGTCTTTGACATACGTGACGGGTGAAACGAACCGTTTCTTCTCTTTTTTGTCGCGTATTCCCGGGAAATACACGGAGTCTACGCCCGTGGATGTGGCGCCCTTGAAGGCTGTGAAATCGTGTACGCCGTAAAATGATATTGCAGCGCTTACGATAGGGTCCTGGGCATCAAGTGAGGGATCGTTGCAGGAGGCCTTGAGTTGGGGGCTTTTTGTGGTGGTGCCTATGAATGATGATATGTAGCCGCCGGCGGATGTGCCATAGACAGCGATGCGCGATGTGTCTATGCCGTAGTGAGCCGCGTTGGCACGGAGCCACTGAACGGCGCATTTCGCGTCCTGAGCGTTGTCGGGGAAGTATCCGCCCTGCGGTACGAGACGGTATTCGACGGACATGGCGACGTAGCCGCGTTTTGTGAATTCATTTACGGCGGCGACTATGTCACTGTTTTTCCTGTCGCCCTTCATGAATCCGCCGCCGTGTACGAGTATGATTGCGGGGCGGGTGGCGGCGTCGGGGTCGGGCAGGTAAAGATCGGCGAGTAGTGGAAATCCGGCGCGGGTGGCGTATGTAAAATCGAATTTGCCTGCCGGAGCATCGGCGCTATGCGCAGCTGATGTTATTGATGCGACGAAAGCGACAGTTGACAGGATTGCGGCGAATTTCTTGCGAAACATTATGGAGCCTCCGGTGGCGTCGGATCAGGGTCATTTTTTCGAGTAGCGTTTTTTTGCGATGCCGAGCCATTCGTTGATGGTTTTGTTGCGGATGACGGGGTCATCCCATTTTGCGATGAGTGCGTTGGCGGCGGATTCGGAAATGGGGGGCGCGAGGAGCGCAGCCTGTTTCTTTTTGTTCTTTCCGGCGGCTTTCCACGCTGCAGCGAGGTCGTCGTGGGTGTCGATGACGAATGCGCCGATGAGGTCGTTGAGGAAGTTCCACCGTGCAGAGCCGGTTTTAAAGTCATAGGTAAATTTCTGTTTTGATTTGAAGGGGTTGATCTGTACGTTGGAGTTTTTTTCAAATCCTTTGTATACGGATGGGACGATAGCCATTTTGTTGAGCGAAAAATCTTTGGGGCCACCTTTTGCGCCTTTTTTTAACATCCAGATTTTTTGTCCGGCGGGGCTGAGAGTGAATCGGATGAAAGTCTTGGCATTGTCGATGTGGGGTGCGCCTTTGAGGATGGCGATGGGATCTGGATTGATGACAGATGCGTTGGCGGGCATGGAAAAACCGAGGCGGGTGGCGCCGGATTCTTCGATGGCGGTGTATGCGTAGGTGTCGATGGCGAGTCCGGCGGCGATGTCACCGACAGCGAGGTCCTTGGTGACCTGGCTTGCACTTTTTGGAAATGACCGGGCGTTGGCGCCCATGCCGAGGATTGTCTTCCAGCCTTTTGCCCAGCCGGATGACTGGAGGATGAGTTCGTACATCATGTGAGTGCTGCCGCTGTGGCGCGGGTCGCTGGATCCGACGAGTTGGAAGAGTGACGGCACTGCGAGGTCGCGCCATGTACGGGGTGTGGGGAGCGAGTACATTTTGATGAGTCTTTTGTTGTAGACGATACCGAAGCCGGCGAGGGATGAGCCATACCAGCGGTATTGGGGGTCGTAGAGTGGAATGCCGTTGAGTTCTTTGGGGATCGAATCGAGGGTTTTCTGGGGAAGTTTATAGGGGACAAGCAGCCCTTCGCCGGCGAGTTCGACATAGGGGTCGATGCCGCCGCCGTAGAAGAGGTCGATGTCGATGGTTTTAGGATTTTTGGAAAATCCTGATTTGATGAGGAGGAGATCGTCGGAAGTGCCGCCCTGGTCTATCCAGGTGATTTCGATTTTGGGGATTTTATTGGCCTTGCACCAGTCGGCGAATCCGCGGTCGAACTCTTTACGGATACCTTCCCAGTGAGGGGAGATGATGACGAGCTTTTCTGTGGTGGCTGATGCGGCGGTTGTCGAAAAAAGGCAGGCCGTGAAGATGATGGCGAGCAGCCGGATTTTGCCGTGGCGCATGGATATCTCCTTTTGTCAACTCTCGGGGAGGAGAGTCGTGTATATTTCCCTTTTGACTGACGGGTCGTCAGTGGCGACATCCTTGACGGATGTGTCGAGAAATTTTCGTATGATACTGTCGATAGTGTCGACATTGGCCACGATGAGATCGGCTGATTCCTTCTGGTCGAGCAGTGGATTTTCGGCGATGAGCTGGGCGTAGCCTCGTATGGAGCAGAGTGGGTTTCGCATCTGGTGGGCGATGCCTTCGAGGAACCCTATAGGGGCCATCAGGCGCTCGATTTTACGCATTTCGTCGTGAAGGGTGCGGATGGATGTGAGATCGTCGAATCGTAGTGAGACGCCGATGGATTGGGAGGCTGCGTCGCGGAAGACGGAGGTACTGGCACGGATGCTGGTGGTCTGTCCGTAGTGGAGGCTGAAGGCGAGTTCGGTAGGCTGAAGGGGAGAGCCGGTAGAGAGTGTCTTACGCACCATGTCGGCAATATCGGCCATTTTGCTGTTGCCGAGTGGGCCTTCTTCGTAGTGCAGTCCTACGATGTCGGCGTGTTCGCAGTCGAGCAGTTGCGTGGCGCTCTGATTGATGGAAGTGACGAATCCATTTTTGTCGATGGTCACAATGCCGCAGTTGACGCCGCGGAGGAATGAGTTATTGAGGATTTCAGCCATGCGCTCGATGGAGAGGCTGAGTGCCTGAAGTTCGGGTGGCGCGGAGTAGGTGAGCGAACCGTGGAGGCCGGAAGTGAGGTCGCCGCTTGCGATATTCTGAGCGATGCGGATGAATCGCTTCATGGGCATAGTAACGGAAAGTGCGAGGATACCGCCGGCGAAAAAGGCGCAAGCGGCCATGAGTAGCACCATGAGTACTATCATGCTGATAGCGTTCTGGATGATAGCCGGACTGATCGTGTTGGGGATGAGAAGAGTGCGGTTGTATATCTGGATGGTGACAAATCCGAGACAGAGGACAAAAAACGATGTGATGACCGGGATGCCGACCATGAGCCGGACCTGCGCCGGCCATTTCGTGCCTGGCCGGCGTTTGCCCGACGGAGTAGGAGAATGATTTGACATTGAGATGATCTGCCCCTCGAATATTGCGCGCGCCGCTCTGGCGACAGCCTCCGCGTGCACAATTATAATGGTATAGCAAAGCAGGTGCCACATCAACCATGTATCGGCGGATATTCCCGCGCAGCCACCAGTAGAATGCCAGGCTGGTGCCTGCCTCCGGCATTTCATCACTTCACTCGATAGCGATCATGGCCAGTTATGGCCCTGCGGAGAAATATTCTGTAATGAATCTGCGTACATAAAAATAACCTGCCTTATGATAATATGTATAATCGCGATGATTGACAGAAAGGACGGCGCGCTGCCCGAGCCACACATGACGCCTGCCATCCCTGTGGTATCAACGGATACCATCCTGTATGGAACGAGCGGTTGGTTTCGGGAAGAAAAGATGTTATTCGAGATAGCGGAACTATTTGATTGCTGGTATAATTTCGACATGTCTTACGACAACAAGTCCAATTGAAATAAAATATTGATACATTATGCGGAGGCGACCGTGTCAGGCAATGAAAACACCAAGACGGGAATCAAAAACATGATCAGAAAATACATCAGCGTCCCACTCGCATTTCTCATCGCTGTCACGCTGGCCGCCATGATGCCGCTCAGTGCTGCCGCGCTGGAAATCACTTTCGAAAAATCCCCGGACGCCCCCAAGGGCATCGAGCTGCCCCCCCCTGACAAAATGAATCCCGCGACACCCAAAGCCGGCTCCTCCGGCGCGCCTTCCGGCGGCACACGCTCTCCGGGGGGACAGTCCTCGGGCGAAAAGAAATACACCGGCATTTTCAGACTGGCCGAACCCCTCAAACCAGTGTTCCCCCTCAAGACCGGCACTGTCACCCAAAATATCACCAACTTCTACAACGACACCACAAGTGGCGTCCATCTCACTCGAAAAAACATCTTCGGCAATTACTACATCGAAGGCGGTCGTTCATACGGTTTCGTCAAGGATTTCAAAGCGAAATTCCAGTACAACCGGCAAATCAAAAGCACAGTCACCGTCAACTCCATGAATGAATACTCCGCAAAAATCATCGGAGTCGATCTAAAATACACCCGCAACGCCAACCGCAATTTTCAAACTGACACAACAGTCGCCGACAACCGCAGGCTTTCGGTCAACTATCAGAAAAACAAAGACCTCGTCCTCGCCTACTACAACGACTATTCCATCAACCGCACAATGTCTGCATCCCCCACGCGTACCACCACCCGGAAAGAAACCTACACCGCCACCTGGGCAATCACAGACAACATCAAACTCAATTCTTCTTTCCTCGAAACCGCCAACCGCAACACCGCCAACAGCCCTACTACCAAAGCCATTCAGGACGAAGCAAAAATCACCTGGCAGCCCAACAAAACCATCGCTTTTGAAATCGGCACCGCCTTCACCGGCAACAGAACTCTCGATGCCAACGATGCCAATACCCGTAAACTCTCCAACTTCGCCAACGTTTCATACCAGTTCGCCCCCAAATCACGACTCACCTACAAGATCGGAAATTCCAACGAACGCAACTACACCGTATCCTCATACACACGATACGATACCCGCCAGAACGAATTCCTGATACAGCACGAATTCTTCAAATGGCTCAAACTCACCGCCGCCAACAAAGCCACCTACAATCAGAGCAGCGGCAAGGCCACTGACAGAAATCTCACTCTCACCGTCGATCACAAAAAGGGCTACCTCCCTGGCAGCACAAGCATTCAGTGGAAAAACAACAAAAACAGTGTCACGGCCACCACATCACCATCTACCAGCAAAAACTCCACCGTCACCATCAGCTCACGACTCTCATACCTCGACGGACACCTCAACATCAATCCCCAGTACACCGGCAATGGCGCCACCACCGAATCTCCGACTACCGACAGCACCACAGACTCAATCTCCCGCAAAGTCGAAACCAGCTACAAGCTCACTCCGACTCTCACTATCGCCAACACGGTCGACAAAACCGAAAATCGCAATTCAAGCTACTCCTCCGGCACGAGCAACCACGGCGCCACCGACAATCTCTCCATCACCGACAGGATTACCTACATCATCAGGCAGCCATTCACTAAACGAGTAAAAATCCTTCCCACAGTCACTTACACCATGTCACATGTCCGCAACTCCAACGACGTCATAATCCCCGACAACGGCAACGCCGAAACCGATGTCTTCAAGAACACCGGCGTCTTCAACTTCAAGGGCAAAACATGGAACGGCAGCTACACGCTCGAAAAAAGCACAAACAAGAATCACAACACTACCGTATCGTTCAACCGCTCCAACATGCAGAAATTCATCGTAGGATTCACAGACATATACAAATGCAAATTTACGCTCGACTACACCATCACAAAAGCCAATACCGGCACATCTTCACGAAGCGGCGTCCTCACACTCGCGCGAAAAATCAGCGCCCGCGAAACTCTTAACTTCAATTACAGACTCTCCAGAACCACATCGGATACAGCATCGGAAAACAACAGAATATACGACCTCGCCTTTGAAACAGTTTTCTGACAGACGCCCCGCTAAGGGCTTGTCACAAAATAACCTTAGCATCTTGCTTGTCTTATTTTTCCGTC
>CAZQSL010000133.1:0-9669 GCA_964595945.1 uncultured bacterium | reverse complement strand
CCTGCTCCATCCAACACCGCTCCCCCTTCGACTTCATCCTCAATTCCATCTCCGCTTATTACTCCGACCTTTCTGCTCCTTCTCTGCTTGCCTGATTATTCTCCGTGAACGGTTACTTATATCTTTTTCGCTTAGGCTCGGGTTTTTTTTTCTCTGTCCAGGATGTGCATAATAAATACTTTCGTAAAAACTCCTTATTGAATCATCACCATGAATTTTAAAATATTTTTCTTTTCCAGATTCAGTATTCAACTCGATTTTGTCATTTTCTCCATCTTTTAAGTAATAATTAACATAAGCCTCGCTGCTATAATGAATGCCAAAAAGTTCGTAAAACATCTTTTCCATGTTTTCAACAAGTTCATTATACCCCAACTGGAATTCTTTGCTTCTAAAAACTGCCGGGGTAGAATTAGAAATAAACTGCAAGAAAAACTTAACCAGCTTCGCTATCGTGCTTTTCCCCGAAGCTTGCGGCCCGATGAAGATGTCGATGCCGCCTTTGGTTGGTTCGATGTCGATGGTGGCATCTTTGATCGGGCCGAAGTTGTGGATTTCGAGTCGGTGCATTTATTATCACTCTCTTTCGTGCGAAGCTGTTGACATTATTTGCCACTCACACGGGGCCGTCGGTGGGGAGGCCCCAGCCGCCGAAGCGGTCTGACCACCATTTGGAGCGTCGCGAGCAAGGGCCGGGCTGGTCGGGTTTGAGGGGGTTGTCGCGCCATGCGGTGGTGAGAGCTTCGTATTTTTCGGGCTGTTCCTTTTTGAGTTGTTCGAAGAGGTTGTCGACGTGTTCGGCGACTTCGCGGATTGCGCACGCGAGGGCAACGTCGAATGCGTTGGGGTATTGCGGCTTGACCGATCCGGGGCCGTCGGGGGCATCGAGGTTGCATTCGAGGTGGCTGGTGGGGCCTTTGTCGGGGATGGACTGGAATGAGAACATTTTGGGAATGTATTCGGTGCGGAAGTTTTTGTATTCGGGAGAGTTGAGGAGAGTGGATATGGTGGGGCAGTGGGCGGCGAGGTATTTGTCGACTGAGAGGCCGGAGTCTGAGACGAGCTTTTTGGCGACGGGGTCGTTGCGGTGGAAGTCGTAGAGGAGTTCGACGATGCTGGAGTGGGCGAATATGTCGGTGATGGAGTGGGATGTGCGGCCGAGGATGCGGATCATGGGCATAAGTTTTTTCGGTGGGAATCTGCGACGGTCTACGATGCTGTTGAGAGCGGTGACGTGGAGGCGCCATGTGTTGATGACGCCTTCGGAGTCCATCTGGTCGACGTGGTCGGTGGGTTTGTACCAGTGGCGGCCAAGTGGCGTGAATGGGATGACGTTGTGCTCGACGATTTTCCATCCGGGCGAGCCGTAGAAGTCTGTATTGAAATTGTAGCGAATGATTTTGTCGACTGCGAAGGGCGACATGTGTTTGAGAAAGACGGCTCTGACGACTTTGTTGTGGTAGTAGATTTTCATGGCGTGACCCCGAGGTGCGTTGTCGCGAATGGTGTGTCCGCGTGGCGAGTAATTATGGCAGCCCGTATCATGCGGGCATTTCCGATGTGACTATTTTATAACATTTGGGAGTAATGGGAAGTGTTTTGTATCTGATTGGCGGGTGGCGTGGCAGCGGAAAGTAAAAAGGACGGGGTTTGCAGCCCCGCCCCGGGTGTTTGTGTCAGGAGTGTGTCATGTGCACATTTTGAGGACGATGTCGAGCATGGCGTCAAATCCGAAGTGGAGTGCGTCGAGTGGGACACGCTCGTCGATGCCGTGTGGAGTGGTGAGGTATTCTTCGGGTTCGCGGGCGGACGTCATGGGATGGAATCCGTAGGAGATCATGCCTTTTGAGCGAAGGAATCGCGAGTCGGTGGCGGCGGGGAAGAGGAATGGAACGACTGTGGCCTGAGGATCATAGTCCTTGATGACTTCTTCGATGACTTTGAAGAATTCGCAGTCGGTGGTGCTTTCGGTGGCGTAGGGGATCATTTCGGGGAATTCCTGGCGGATGTCGTCGACGCCAGTGATTTTCTTGAGACGGTTGATGAATTCTTCGTGGTTGGTGCCGGGCAGGATGCGGCAGTCGATGGTGGCTTCGCATTTTTCGGGTATGACATTGCCCTTATAGCCGCCTTCGACGATGGTGATCGAGACCGTGTCGCGGAGCATGGCGCGGAAGAGGTCTTCCATGTCTTCGCGGCCCATTTGTGAGATGATGAATTCGGAGAACAGAGGATTGAAAATCTGTTTGATGGCGACGCTGTTGGGGAATTTGAACATAGCGCTCATGCGGTTGATGAGTTTGACGACCGATTCGATCCTGCGTATGGGCGCCGGGTTGGTGACGATGGCGTTGAGTGCTTTTGCCATCTGTTCCATGGCGGAATTTTTCTTGGGCACCGAGCCGTGGCCGGGTTTGCCATAGGTGGTCATCTTGAGGATGAGCGAACCTTTTTCCGCGTTTTGGCAGATATAAATCTTATTTTTTTCGTCGAGATTGATCGAGAAACCGCCGCCTTCGTTGATGCAGTATTCGGCGTCGATTTTGTCGAAATGGTTGTCGACCATGAAGCCTGCGCCATAGGTGCCGAGACACTCTTCGTCGGCGGGCGCGCAGACGATGAGGTCGCGTTTGAGCTTGATGCCCCGGCGCTGGATTTCGAGTGCGACCATGAGTTCGGTGGCCATGGTGTTTTTGCAGTCCATTGCGCCACGGCCCCAGATGAAGCCGTCTTTTTTGATGCCTTCGAAGGGAGGCACGGACCAGTCTTCGGGGACTGCCGGCACGACGTCGCAGTGGCTGAAGAGCATGAAGGGGCGCTTGGAGCCATCGCCCTTGATGCGCGCGACGAATGCTCCGCGGTTGGGCGCTGATTCGAATATTTCCGTGGGGATGCCCTCGCCGGTCATCAGGCCGGACACGTAGCGGCAGAGGTCGAGTTCGTTGCCGGGAGGATTGGTGGTGTCGATGCTGATGAGCTTGCAGAGCAGATTTTCGAGTTCGGTATATATTTTTTCGGGGTGTCTTCTTTCCATGCCGCCTCACATAAATAAAAAGTTTTGTTCATAACGTGGTATTTTCCATGACAGAGATGGAAAATGCAAGAAAAAGTTTAGTCGAAGCTAACGCATTACTACCGTGGTGGTACATCGGGAGAGGGTATTGGGCTTGTGATACGAGAGTGGCATGCCGTCATCTGGTGCTTTCCACCTGCTCGCGGGTGACCGGGTGAAACTCGCTGCCGCCGAGTTTTTCGACATAGCCCTTCCACACGCCTTCGCAGATGTGATCGAAGCAGCATCCGGCGCAAAAATGGAACTTGGTCTTGTAGGAGATGCGTATCTCATTCCAGGACGACTGAGCGCGTACAGATGAGTCATTGTCGGTGATGATATCATCGTAGTAGTCTTCCGCGAGGATGGACGACAGGCCCGGGATGTCGTAAAAAAGGCAAAGCGGAGGCGAGTCCATTGTGAGGGTAAGATTGCGGTTGCGGGCAAGTCTGATCAGTGATGGCAGCTTTTCGCGCACCTCGGTCATGCGTGGCATAAGCGTTTCCCAGTTGGCGACGGCGGCCCCCTCCATACGGAGGAGCAGCAGGCGGAAATCGACCGCTCCCATGTTGGCAAAAAAACGCATGGCGACATCGAGTTCGGGCAACACGAGCTTGTGCATGATGATGTTGAGCGAGACATGTGAAGTGATCACGCCTGACTTTCTAAGTGAGAAGAGATTATCGAGTCCTGCGAGTTTTTGAGAAAAACCGTCCCTGGCTCCCGTGAGCATGTCTTCGACATCGGCCCTGTGGCTGTGGATCGAAACGGAAAAGCGAGTGGCGCCCGCCTCTACGAGCGAAGTGAGAAAAGCCATGTCTTCATATCGGCGGCCATTGCTCATCAGATGGATGTGAGAGTAGCCGCAGGCCGCGCACTCTCTCACCAGATCGGCGATGCGGGGATAGACCGTCGGGTCGCCTCCGATAAACCCGATCGAATCATAACCCAGCGACGCGTAGCGGGCGGCTTCCGCCGACACCTGCGCGTAGGGGACAAAGCTGCGCCGACCTTCATTGATGCAGAATATGCACCTGTTGTTGCAGGCTGTGCCGAGGCTCACTTCGATGTGTTTTTTTTCAGTCGAAAACGGTGCCAGAAAGCGGTCGACCACATCATGGCTCTCGTGCCGTTTATTGTCACCCGATCTTTTTTCACCCATATATCGTGCCTGCCGGCCTTTCTTTCCGCATTGGTTATTATAAGCTCTCACTGCCCGTCGATCCACCGTTGGATCATAACCGCTGCCGGTACGAATCAAGTAGCGCGTTGGCCATCCGGTCGGCAAATTGCAGCGCGCCCCGCAGCCCGAGGAATGGAGAATCCGCCACGGCATGGTACTTGTAAGAAGTGAATCCGAATGTCATCAGCACCATACGTTTGTCCGAATGAATGTTAGCGACCCCGTCGAACAGGTCCGGCACGATCAGCAGGGTGGATCCCCCCGCGGGGCTATTCTGCGCGAAGAGGGCAGTCATGTCATTTGTGGTGATGTTGAAATGACACTTGAGAGTGTCGCGCACGAGACGGCGAGGCAGATGGGGGATGTGATGTTCGTCGCCGATACCGGCAAGGAGGGTGACGCGGCAGCCGAGTTCCGAGAGAAATTCGTCAGCGGACTCGAAATAGAGCGGATCGCCCGCGAAGATGACATTGAGAGAATTGAACTGCCTGGACACGAGCCATTTCAGCCGTGGGATGATCATGGAGAGTTCGCCGTCGATGAAAGGGCTGGCGAGATGAGCCCTGCCGGTCGCTGCCGCGACAGCGCGGAGCCAGTCGCACGAGGGGCCGATCCCGAAAGGAATGCCTGTCTCGACGAGGTTCGCGCCCGTGCGTCTCGAGAGTGTGCGAGCCGCGGCCCGTCCATGCGGCAGTGATATTATCGTCCCGGCGTCCTTCACATCCGCGAGACGCGAGAGGGAGCCGCCTTCGGGCCAGATCGAAACCGTTTCGAGCGACAGCGCCGAGAGCATGCGGCGCAACTCGGCGAGATTGGCTCTGTGGTCGTACTCGTTTCTGTCCATCATATAGCCGACGATCGCCACTTTGTCCGGAGATGGCGTGCCGCCGGAGATGTCCATCCGTGACGCAAGCGCATCGAGCGTGGCCCCATAGCCATCGAGCCAGTCTTTGCCGGTCATCGACAGCGCGGGCACTTCATACACCGGTTTGCGTAGCGGGGGCGTGATATTTCTCAGTATCATATCGTATTGCACACCCGTAAGTGTTGCCATAGGCATCGCTGTCAGCAGGATACCGCCCGTATGATCCGAAGCGTCGGCCTCATGCAGCATCGCCGCGATATCGCCGGTCCTGTCGCGCACGATGTTGGTCACATCAGTGCAGGGATGCCAGATGCGCGCACGTCCGCCACAACTCAGAAGCGTGGAATTGAGGTCATGCCGTCCGAAGATGAATTCGCCCTTGAACGTCACACAATCCGGCCCATCGATGAACAGCGCGAGATCGGACACCGTGTTCAGCACAAGATACAGGCCCATCAGATATGGATAATTCACCGGCGTGCCGAATCCTTCGCCCGATGGCAGCCGCCCCTTCTTCTGTTCGCTTTCGCCAATCATAAATACTTCCCGTATTTGCCGAAGAACGGCATTTCACACAAAGAAATCAACCGGCTCTGAGTCCTCAGCGCCCCAGCCAGCCCCATCTCGAAAAACTGGAGCGAAAACTGCGCTTTTCCTGCACTCATCAGCCTCTCATCGAACGCGAAATCACTGTAGAAACACCGGCATGGCGACGCGGCAAGCGCGGCGGCAAGCTCCCCCGGTGTCGAAAAAGGCGTCATTCCGGCAGTTTCCGGCAATTCCTGCCCGGCTTCCGTATAATACAGGACTTCGATACCGAATCCCATTTCTCGCAGCACATCGAACACCGCTATGCCACAAGTATTGCCCGGATCGGAAAAATCCCCGAACGACTTCGCGTCGAAAACAAACCCAAGCCTGAAATCGCGCGCCTGCCTGAAATTGGATGCCCACTCGTCACGGAGCAGCGCCCACGCGGCTCCGAGCGCTTCGCCCGCTCTGTCGCTCATGCCGAGCGCACCGGCAACCGCCGAAAGCCATTCGCCAGTAGCGGCCACTCCATACGGAGCGACGGGCGTCACGGACGGCAGCGGGACATCGGCCAACAATGTTTTATATACGCCCTCAAACAGCGCGGAAGGCATAAAAACACCGAGTTCCGCTCTCATATATCTGTCGTATATCGAAGGAGAAATCCCTGGCACGATTTCCATATTGACGCCGATGCCGAGAGCACCAAGAAGCGCCTTAATTTCATCGAGTCCCGCGCCGGGCATAAATCCCATGAGGTTGACCGCCCGCCCGGTCTTTTCACAGCGGGCAAATCCCCGCTTGTCCCGGATATTGTTCATATAATGCACGAGCGGGTCCGTGCCGCATGCGTTTTCCGCTCCCACATACAGCACTGTCTTGTCGGTTTCACGATTGATTTTCGTCACGACCGACGGCACGTCTTCGCCAGCCACAACCGGTACGCATGTATTGTTGATCATAAAGAGACACTCGCTGCCGGCACTCTGCGCCACCTCACCCGCGAGCTTTGCGAGCCGCTGCCCGGCGCCAAAGACTATGTCGTTTTCTTCGAGCATCACTTCATATTGACGCGAATAGTTCTCAGGCACCTGTAACGACTCGCGCTCGAGCGTGTGCCGGAGCCAGGGGTAGTTGTATGCGTTGAATACATCGCTCCGTAGCGGAGGAGTCGCGTATTTGCACTCCAGATCGCCAAATACAATACTTACAATCGGTACATCGTATTTGATGAACTGCATGATATTGCGCCTGAAGACCTCCGGCGCCATAAATCTGCGCCACTCAGCCGCGCGTTGCTCTGCCCGTTTTTCGGAAAACCATCTCGGCTTCGCCGTTTCTGCAATCACCGCCGGCTGTGTATCTTCTTCACAGAACTGGCGTCTGATCTCGTCGATGGAAAATGATCCAAGCACATGTGAGACGCGCCTGACCGCCCTGACGGCTGGTGTCGTCAGATTGCCTGATTCAAGGACGATGGAAAAACCGCGTGCCGAGGCGACAGCATCCTTCGCCCCAGCCGGGGCGAGCATAATCTTCAGTTGCCCGAATTTAGGACTTTCGACAACAAGGGATATCTCCCCCCCATCGAGCACCCGCAATCCTGTCAGAGCTGCTCCTTCGCGCGCGAGATCGAGCACTTTCTGGAGCTTCCGCGCAGGTGTCGTCTCATCAGATGGCTCTGAGGCCACGGGTTTTTCCGGCGCCGCCAATGGCTCATAGTCTCCGTGGGTCATGCCGATGAAGACACGGCTGTCCATCGGAGCAGGCACGGGCAGCGTTGTCTTGTCGATCGTGAGCAGCCGGTCAGCAATTGCGGCAACTGCCCGCGAATATGGATCATCACTGTCGTGCTCGAATACCGTGCGCCGCCTGACGCGCGCATCCCCGATGCCTTCCGAGAAAGGAAGCTCGCCGATAATTCCAGTATTTATGAGCCTTGCGAACCGTTCGGCCGGGAGCATCGCTCCGCCCCTGTCACGCCGGTTGACCACCAGTCCCGCGAGCGCGATGCCATTGCTGCCATAACGCACGACAGCCTTGGCGATATTGTTTGCGGCATAGTACGACATTTCATCTTCGCCGACCAGTATCACCACCTTGTCGCCGACACCCCGCCTTAGCGGAGCCGCAAACCCGCCGCATACAACATCGCCAAGCACATCGAACAGCATTACGTCATATTCCCGCGCGGAAAAAACGCCATGCGCCTCAAGGAACTCTATCGCTCGCGCCACTCCCCTGCCGCCACATCCGATACCTGCTTCCGGCCCTCCCGACTCCACGCATTTCACGCCATTTCTTCCGCTCGCGATCAGCCCCGAAATATCGCCCTGATCCCTGTTGGTCATGATGAAATCCATGACAGTGCCGCCAGCCGGGTTGTCGGTAAGATACATCGTCGAGTCGCCCTTGGGATCGCACCCGACATGCAGCACACGCAGACTCATTGCCGCGAAACACATGGTCAGATTGGACGCGAAGGTCGATTTGCCAGCTCCGCCCTTTCCGAAAACAATGATTTTATCCATTTCACTTTCCATCAGGAACTTCCGATGTGCCCGCCCTTCCGACAGTACATGACATTATAAACGATTTTCGGCGTGTCACAACGCGACAGGCCGCGAAGGACTCGCGCAGCGCCAAAGAAAAGAGCCGCCCCTTGCGTGGGGCGGCTCTTGCGATGGCCTGATATTGTGTTCCTGTTGAGGCTCAGAATTCCTTGAAATCATCGTCGTCGAGCGGGATCATGTCTTCGGCGCCAGCCGAGCGGGCCGGAGGAGTGAAGGTCTTTTTGGGAGCAGCGGCGATGGCCGGGCGTTTGAGCGACACAGCCGGAGCCGACACGGGTCTGGCTGCGGGGCGTCTCGCGGGAGCAGCGGAGCGCATGTTGTTAGCGGCTTCCGCGCCGCCGACGATCTGCATGAGTTCGCGTACGATGTCCTTGAGTGACTCAGCCTGAGAAGAAAGCTCTTCGGCGGCCGATGCCGACTCTTCGGAGTTGGAGGCGTTGGTCTGGGTGACCTTATCCATCTGCGCGATTGCGGTATTGATCTGGTCGATGCCTGAAGCCTGCTCCTTGGAAGCGGCAGCGATCTCGGCGACAAGATCGGAAACCTTGGAGGCGCGTTCGGTGATCTCTTCGAGTGATTCGGCGAGTTCGCCGGCGATGTCCATACCGTTTTTGGTGTTGGTCACTGACTCTTCGATGAGATTTGCGGTGTTCTTGGCAGCTTCGGCTGAGCGCTGCGCGAGGTTGCGGACTTCTTCCGCGACGACTGCGAAGCCTTTGCCCGCTTCGCCGGCGCGTGCGGCCTCGACTGCGGCATTGAGTGCGAGGAGATTGGTCTGGAATGCGATTTCGTCGATGGTCTTGATGATTTTCTGTGTTTCGGAAGCTGATGTGGATATCACGCCCATGGCTTCGAGCATGCGTTTGGTGGCGCCGTTGCCCTTGTCGGAAGCGGTGCGGGATTCTTTTGCGAGTTTGTTGGCCTGATCGGCATTGAGTGCGTTCTGGCGGGTCATCGAGGTGATTTCTTCGAGGGAAGATGATGTTTCCTCAAGCGAAGAAGCCTGTTCGCTGGTACCTTCGGCGAGAGACTGGCTGGAGGCCGAGACCTGGCCGGCGGCCGATGTGACCTGTTCGGCGCCATCGTTGAGATTGTCGATGATCTTGTTGACGGGTTTCGTGATAGAAGCAGTTATGGTGACTGCGAGCACTACGCCGATGATGAGAGCGATGACCAGTCCGATGGTCATGACGACAGTCGACGCGGTGAGTGATTTCACAGCATCGTCGGAAGCTTCTACCGACTTGTCGATAGCGGCGACCGAGCCGCCCATGATAAGGTCGTTGAGTTTGTTGTAGTATACCGTGCGCTGTTCGGCATACTGGGCGTTGGTGGCATAACCGGCAGCGATGGCCTTTCCGGCGTTCTGCATCTTGACGGCGGCTGACTTGATGGATTCATTAGGGGTAGCCGAAAGGCGGTTGTGGATGCTGTCAAAATATTTATCGGCATCGGCTATTTTAGA
>CAZQSL010000132.1:0-9833 GCA_964595945.1 uncultured bacterium | reverse complement strand
AAGCATATTACTGTGAAGTGCCTGACAATGACACCAACACCACGGAAGTGACCATCGTCAGAGGCGGTTATGTCACCCGGACTCTTTCATCCGCCGGACTTGCGTCCGATGGAGCACAGGTGCTCCAGCAGGCTACCGGCACGACTGCACTCCTCTATACAATCAAGGCTGTCGTAGAAGATGAACTCGAAATACCGATCACGACGGCGGCTGCCTCTTACACCAGTGTATTTCCTGGTGACGCCGGTACCTGTACTCTGAAACCGGCGACCAACGAATACTACTGCGCAGTGACGCCTGGCGCAGACAATGTGGATTTCGTCAAGGATGGCTATATTTCCAATCGTGTACCGGTAACGGCTGTAGCTACAGGACAGACAACCTACGACAAGAACAACTTCGCACTCAAATATACGGCAATGCTCACGCTCGAAGACGAGATGGGTACGCCACTCAAGGATGGCGTGACATTTAACAGTCCGGCAGGTCCTGGCGAGATCAACGACACAGGCATCCGTCAGGCAACGGATACCAACAGATTCTATTTCCCGATCCTCGACGCAGTGGACACTGAAATAGAAGTGGTAAAAGACGGTTACGTTACAACCATTTATGACATCGCCGCTGCAAATACCGCCATTGGCGCCTCACAGATACAGACTGATGGCATCAGCTCCGATGGCACCGATAACGGCATGGACTTCACCCTCAAGGTGATCGTCAATGACGAATTCGGCGATCCCGTCAACAATTCCAACATCACCTACAAGGGTGCCGCAGCCGATTACGCGAGACAGGGCGCAGCGTCCAATACATTCTATTTCGACGCAGACCCTGGACTTGGCGCAGGACCGGTCGCTATTACCACCGACGGGTTCCTTGCCACTCTTGATACCGCTCTTGCCTCGGTGGCTCTTACCAGCGTGTCGCAGACAGTCATTACTTTAACTGAAACGGATGATTGCAATCCCGCAGTGACCGCCGGCGCAACCAACACCTGCACGGGTCTCATGTACAACACCAGAGTCACCGTCAACATGGGCGATGCTCCCAATACTGGCATAACCGCACTCACGAGCCTCGGCAACTTCTTCTTTTATGGTGCGGCCAATACTACGTGCGGGGAGTCTTCGACAAGAATCTGCCCGACCAACTTCAAGGAGATCGGCCTCGGCGAATATCTTATTGCCGTACCTTACCTTGGACAGACCGATATCTGGCTCCAGGTCAAGGACATCGACTATGACGGAGCCAACCCGGCCGATCCTAATATCGACTTCGTCAAGACTTCGCTCATCGACTGCGATGCAAATGGCACTACCCTGACAACATGTCCGGCACAGGTTTTCAGTCTCACGGACTATGCATCACTCGCGCCAGTTGCTGGTGGATTTACCATGACCGCCAATACAGTCAAGGAAATCGACATTTCACTCGATGATGACAACGGGGCGCTGGTGGCAACCGGTCCCGACGCGGTTGCGACTGTCACCATAGCCATCGTAAACGCTTCTGAGAACGCATACATTTCAGCAGCGCCCACGTGCTCCAATTCACCTGCGACAGGGACAGGCGTGACATCGATCGACTGCGTGCCGACAGCCGGGGTGGCAAGAGTCTCGGTATTCGAAGATCAGGCAGGCACGTTCAACGTGACAGTACAGAGAACGGAATCCCCTGACTTCGCTAAAACGAATATGCCAGCAGATGCAAACAACATCCTGATCACCGTTGTCCCCGCGGGCATAGACCACTTCGACATTGTCGCTTCGCCAGAATCGGCAACAGTCAGCGCTGACGCTACAGGAGCTAACGGCATCACCTTCACCCTGTCCGCAAAAGACGCTTATGACAACGTAGTGACCGCCTACGCCCCTGCAACAGACATCGACATAGTACTGACAGGGACCGACATCACTATCGAAGACCTCAACGGGGAAGGGATATTCCCGACGACAACACCGTCGATCCCCGCAGCATATATTCCCCACGATCCCAACCCGTTCACGGATGGCGAACTGACATTCAAGGTTTCGTCCCGCAAAGCCGCGGGCCCCGGCGTGGTGACAGTGACAGCCGATGGCAAAACCGGCAGTACCGCCGACTCTTCATCCAACGTCACATGGACTCCTGGAGCACAGGACCACTTCCGCCTTACCCCGCTTGCCGCTTCAGCGGTCGCCGGCAACTCCGTGACTGTAACGGTCAACGCGCTTGACGCATTCGACAACATCGTGCCGGGCTACAACAACATTGCAACGATTGCCCTTGCGCAGGATGGCCCCGGCTCTGCTGCAGAAGTAATATGGGGCGGCACCACGACAGACAATGGTACAAGCGCGGTCATCAATGCCGGCAGCTTCAGCGGCGGCACGGCCATCGTCACGCTCAACTCCAGAAAGGTCAAAGCCGATCCATCCACATTCGCGGCCCAGCCCATTGTCATAACGGTCGACAACACGGGAGCGACGGCGGGTATTACATTTACACCAGACGCGACAGTAAGCCTTGGAGTAACTGACATCCCATCCCCGATTGCCATCAACACCACTGCTACCGCTAAAATCACTCCCTACGATACCTTCGGCAATGTCACTCCGTCGTATGCCGGCACTCTCGCCATGACCTCGACCTATCCGGTAGACGGCACCTGTGCCGCGGTTACCTTCGACGGCGCATCGGGATACAAGACATGCGACGTATCATTCCTCACATCAGACGAAGACGAGCAGACAATCACGTTCTCCGACGGGTCGGTAACCGGATCGGCCGCAATTATAGTTAACGCCGGAGACATCGCCAGACTCGCAATCACCGGTATCCCCGATCCGGTCCAGATCGGCGCTACTATGACCATTTCGGTGACAGCCTATGATGCCAACGACAATATAGCGGTGTCATACGCGGGGCCGGTGAATATCGATACCGATGATAATTCGGCAACCGGAGAAGGCACAGGCATATTTGTCAACGGTGTATCCACCATGACTGCCGCATTCAGAACGCTCGGCGAATACTACGTGACAGTAACCGACGCATCCGACCCGGCTCTGACATACACCATGTCAAACATCACGGTCGTACCTGCCGATGTAGCCGCCATATTCCTTGCCGATCCATCGGACACGACCGCCGGCACGACAACCAATGTCACTATCAATACAAAGGACGCATACGGCAATATCGTGACTGCCGACAATACCACGCTCTATACGGTAGCGCTCTCAGGTGACGCAACGATCACTGGCGCTGTCACCGGAGGACAGGTCATCTCCGGCAGTGCCAATTTGAATACCGCTGTCATCAGAATGCAGGGCGGCACGACCTCATTTGACATCACCGATACGAAAGCTGAAACAGTAGTGATCACGGTCACCGACAACTCGGGCAACGCTTATATGGTCAATTCGGAAAGCGTCACATTCTCGCCGGCAGCCGCAGCGAGACTTGCTCTCACCCCCGAACATGCCTCGGCCTCAGCAGGCGTACCGGTCACCGTGACTGCCATTTCCTATGACACTTACGATAATGTTGTCAGTGAAAGCGTAGATATGACGGTACTGAACGGCGTCGAAGAAATCGCGAGTGGTACCGGGACAGTCAGCGTCAGCCTCACACTTCCCGGCGAATATTCACTCACGGTTGCCGACAGGTCCAGCATATCAGCCACTGCCACACTTCGAATCGACGTCGAGGCAAATGACGCTCCGTCGGCTATTGTCAAGGCAAATGATTCCGTCCCTGCCGCTGTCTCTTCGACACCTGACTGCGGCACAAGCTGCCCCATTGCTCACGGGACATCGCAATGGGTGACATACACGGCGCTTGTCAATACGGTAGAGAGGGAAATCGTGAGATTGCCCTATACGGTAGAAGGCACAGGAAGCGATCGCGTTTATGCTAATGAAAACGTAAAAATCATTGTCCATATCTATGACACTTATGGCAATCCAGTCAATGGCAAGCCGATCAGTGTCAAGTCAACGATCCCGGTAGCAAGACAGGCAGCACGAACGGCCAATGCCGCAGGGACCGTGATCGACACTCAGTCAACAGATGCCAACGGTCAGGCAATACTGACTGTGACAAGCTCAGCGGCAGGCACTTACAACTACACCATATTCTATGACGGCGACGAAACCACCATCATTGGCCCGGCAAGCTTCGCCGTCGTATACAGGGCAGCCGATGCCGAAAAACCAGTTGTCACACTCACGGAAGTGGTCCTCACTGACTCTGCCGGCACTGTGATCAATGAACAGCCAGGGGCATTTTCGACGATTGCTCAGGGCGGTGGTAACAGAGTGCGATACAGATATACACTCACGGATGACGGAATCGGCATCGATCTTTCGACACGTGAAACCCAGCTTGTAGTCTCCAAAAATGGCCGGATGGAATCCTATCCCACTAATTCGACACCCGCCGCGAGGACAGCATTTGCGGCAACACCGGCAAACGTTAATACGACATGCACGCCGATCGCGACAGGCGGTTTTGACTGCTACAGCACGGTCGATACCACTAACCTTCCGGAAGGCACATATTACCTGATGGTCAAGGTAGGAGACCTCTCGGATGCCGCCAACAGTGTCGAAGAATACCTGGCCCCCTTCTACATCAAGGCCGAGGGACTGTTCGAATCTCTCATGCCAATGCCCAACCCCTGCAACCCTGAAACGGGTACATGCTACATCACATTCCAGGCATCGACTGCAACCGGCGGAAATATCATGGTCGACATCTACAGCAGCACCGGCAGAAAGGTCTGCACAATCCCCGGCACACTTATCACCGCTGGATACAACAGCATAGACATATTCGGTGCTGGCTGCGACAAAGACCTGTTCGCCTGGGGTGTATACTTCTTCAGAGTACAGGGATTTGCAGGAACCAAAGTCTTTGAAGGCAAGGGAAAACTTGCAATAGTCAAATGAGTTTGACTTGTCGGAAAAGTTGGATAACAATTGGCAGCGCACATTAGAAAGGAGCTGTTAAGAGTGAGAGCGAAAAGACTGATAGGACTGACAGGAATAATTCTCATAACCACCGGTGCTTCCGTTATGGCATCGCAGCAGGCAGACCTGTTTTCCAAGGCTGCAAGCGCAAAACCCATGGCACTGGGCGGAGCTTATGTCACCCTCGCCGACAAGGCCGACGCTGTATACTGGAATTCAGCAGGCCTTACAAGGCTCAAGGGGTTTTCAGCCGTGACGACACACTCATCGCTGAGCGAGTTCGACATGACTACCGACGCCGTGTCGCTGGCACTTCCGGGCATAGTTGAAAAATCTGGATTCGGCATAGGTGTCTACAGATCGTCCATCGACGACATCATGCTGGTGGGCACAGCCACGAGTTATGGCGCTACCATACCGGTACTCAACGGCACGTTCGCCGAAACCGAGGACAGCGTAGTGATATCCTACGGACAGAAGATCAGCAAGAAATTCGCCGTAGGCATAACGGGAAAATACCAGAAGATCGAAATGCTCGATTACAGCGAGGACGCAATTGGAGCCGATGTAGGATTCATTTACGATATTGACGGCAAGTTTTCTTTTGGTGCCAATCTTCAGAACGTGATCGAGCCGGAATTCGGCACTGACACCGTCGAGTTCAACGCAAAAATCGGTGCGTCATACAGAAACGCCGCATTCCTGATCGCTGCCGACTATGACACCAATATACTTGGCGAAGGCGTATATCATGCAGGCGCACAATATCTCATCATTCCCGAACTGGCTGCAAGGATCGGCACAAATGATGGCAAACTGACTGCCGGAGTCGGCATCAGTGGCATCAAGAGCTTTACGGTCGACTACGCCTACGAAGATACCGATATCGGTGACGCACATAAGATAAGCGTTTCCTTCGATACAAAGAAAAAAGGTGGCAGAAAGAAAAGCACAGAGCCATCTCCCAAAAAAGTCGAAACACCAAAACTTGCTCCCAAACCCGAGCCTCAGAAAGTTGCAGATACACCAAAGCCTGCACCCACACCCGAACCTCAGAAAGTAGTGGAAGCTCCTAAACCCGCTCCAAAACCAGCACCTGCGAAACCGATCTTTACATCAGTAATTGATTCATACACCTTCCTCGAAGCAGATGGCTCGATCAGGATCAGCAACACCGATCTACAGGAAGGCCAGATCGTAACGGTCATCAAGAAACAGCAAAATATTGCAGATGTCGAAATTACCAGCGCAGGGTTCTTCGCAAGCAGAGCCAAAATCCTGAAAATGTACGCAAAGGATTTTGACGGATATATGATAGGCGACCAGCTCGGAGTGAAATAACACTCGAAAATATGACTACTGGAGCCCGGGACACCGGGCTCTTTTCTTTTCATCCCAGTGTTGACCAGCGGTATAATATCGTCCTTTTGCAAAAAATGTCTCTATTTAGGTTATAATTGCAATGAATCTGATTCGGGAGGAATAATCGATGTTATATGGACTTCAGGCAACAGAAAACTATTTTAATCTTCCGAGGACCTATGATGCTGCTTCACTGAAAATGGGCAAGGGCGGACTGTACATAATGGAGTTGTCGGGTGGATTCGAGCAAATGGGCAGGCAGCACGCCGAACTCGTAAGAGGAATCACTGACGATATCGTTGTAAAGTATTATGTGGATTTTCTCGAAAAACTTGTGAAACACACCCCAATTGGCGCAATACAGTGGCTCCCGCCCAAAATCGCCAATATGATCTATGGTCTCTTCGTATCCATGAACAAGAAGAACATCGGAGACCTCCTACTCAGCCACGCGAGAGGTTTCGTGAGCCAGTATGGCATGAGCGAAAAGACTCTGTACAAAGCGGTCCTGTTTGCCGACATTCTTCACTTTCTCGCCGGCAAGGCAATGAAAAACATGTGCTACATGGGCGACGGCTGCAGTTGCTTCATGGTAAGGGACAAGGCAACAAAAGATGGGAAAATGTATGTCGGCAGGACATTCGATTTCTATGGAAACGGCTACTGGGACGAATACCAGTCACTGATCGTGATGAAACCGGATCGTGGCCAGAAATTCCTATGGGTCGGCACACTCGGCCTCCCAGTTGGCGGATTCGGCGAAAATGAAGCCGGCATCGGAGTGATGATGCTCACAAAATTTTGCACAGACGTATCGCTCAAGGGGCAACTTCTGTTTTCCATGCTGATGCAGACGCTCAGTCAGGCCGAGAGCCTTGACGACGTCAAAAAACTCATCGAAGCAAAAAAACGAATCGGCGCGCTAACATTATTCGTATACGACAAAAACCGGCGCGATGCCACAGCATTCGCGTTTTCAGCAAACAGACTCGAAGTCAACAGACCCGAAAACGACATCCTCGTACACACCAATCACTTCATTACTGACAAGATGAAACAAATCGAAGTCGCCCCCACTCCGTGGTCACGTCACTCCAACGCAAGATACAACAGACTCGAATCCCTTTTCAAAGCCAACTACGGCAACGTCACGATAGAGGATGCGGTGGCCGCTATGGCCGACACATTTGACTACAACGAAGGCCGCAGGAGAATAGTCGGCGACATCGTCGGCGCTATCAACAACGCACACGTCGCGATCGCCGCCCCGGACGATGGCGCAATCTATGTCGCAAGAGACAAATACCCAGTATGCCACAGCGAAAAATACTACGGATACAACGTGAAAGCACTACTCACCGGCAAAGGCAATATCGAAATGCCAGATGTCGAAAACCCCAACAAGCTCACTGACCGTGAAAAACTCGCCATAACGCTTTTCAACGACGCATGGGGCGAATCCCTCGACAGATACAATGACGACGGAGCGATCTACAACCTCCGCCGCGCCGCCGGCGTTATGCCACAAGAGCCCATATATCATCGCCTTATCGCTCATCTGCTCCTTAAAAAGAAAAACTACACTGATGCCCTTTCCGCTTTCGAAAAAAACCAGGAACTCACCCTGAGACACTGCAAGGAAAAACACGCGAGAGCCGAATCAATCCTTTGGGTCGGCCGCTGTCAGGATTTGCTTGGCAACAGGGAAAAAGCGATCGAACAATACAAAAAAGTCGCTGCCGAAGGCGATGCGGAAGTCACAAGCGGGGCCAACAAGAACATAAAAAAACCCTTCAGGGCAAGCGAAGTCTCGATGGTGGAAGTCGAGTTTATTGTCGGTGGTCCAATAGCTAAATACTGAAATATTACTGAACTTGTGCAAAGAGCATCAAGGGAGGGAATTAAGCGCTGGTGGGAAGACGTGGCAAGTTTGAGAAGGTTGTTTGGGGTGGAGTGGGAGTGTTTTTGATCGAGGAGCCATTTGACGTATGATTGGTGGAGTTGGCGCATGCGGATTTGCAGCGTTTGCCAACGGGGGTTTACGTTGGCGTTTAGCCATCGTTTGAGGCGAGCGTCCATGCCCCCGAGTTGCTGGAGGCTGTTTGCGATCAGGTCGAGGTAGCAGTGCCTGATGATACCTTTTTGCTGTCGCGTGGAGCAGTCTGCGTATCCGAGGTTTTGTTTGCTGTCTCGATAGAATCATTCGATTGGCCAGCGCAGGCGGTATGTGGCGAATATTTTTGTTGTGTCCCATTCTTTGCGGTTGGTGACGAAGAAGTTGGGCTCGTCCAGTAGCTGTGGGTTGTCGTAGGTGATGAGGATTTTTATGCGGCCCTGACTTTGCATGTTGACGGTGCGGGTGTGGGTAGGTCGGGGATGCTTCGCCTGTGACGGGTTGCACGGCGGTGAAGTAGGCGGTAGTGAGTGTGGCGGCGAAGTCGCGAAGGGTGATTTTGATGCACGGCGGGGGGGGGGGATGATGCGGTTTGATTTGCAACCCATGATCCAGTTTTTGTGATGGGTTTCGATGTAGTCGGTGTTTTCTTTGTTGAAGACCCATGAGTCCATGAGCACGATGCTGAACGGGATGTTTTGCGCCACGGCGCTGTCTATCATGTCGCGTGCCATTTGCTGTTTGCTTTTGAAGGCGGGGGCGGCTTCGGGCCATTTGCCGATGTGCATTTTTTGATGTAAAGCTGGAAATCGAGTGGGAAGTGCAGCGCGCTCTTTGCGACGATGTGGCTGTTGAGTGTGTTGTGTGCGAGGATGGTTTTTTGCTGCGAATGATCCCAGTGGCGACCGACGCCATGGATGCTTTTGCCGGTTTTCTCGACGTATGTGTCATCGATTACGAGGGCGATATTTTTCGCGCTCCGCCCCTGTAGCTGGCTGAGCATCAGTTCGATTCGAGCGTCGTTCATGGTTTTTTCCGACCAGGCTGCTTCGATGAGAAATCGCGTCTTTGTCGATCTGTCGCGGTGGCCCATGTATGCATCATTTATGCTCTGCACATTTATCCGGTTGCATACGATCAGGCCCGTGACGTACTGCTGGAAATGGTGAAACCGGTTGGCGTTTGCGAATATTTTTCTGAACTTGTCTGCATGTGCGCTGACGACTTTCGGAAACGATGTGATGAGTGGCATGGCGCTCGCTCCAATGTTATCCTTTCCTTTTGTGAAACTGTGTGGTTTAATCATAATCCCTAAAAAATGAACATACGTCTTCTTTATGACCGGCTCGTCAAGTTCAATTATATCCACTTTTCTATTCAGCGATTTCACCTTGATCTGTGACAACGCATCAATATACATCTCTTCAGTTCGGCTATCAATCTTGAAGCCTACAAAGCAATATGGTGCGGTCTCTGCCTTTTCGCTTTCACTCGGAGGACAAATGGAGTAATTTTCAACATCAAATAACTTCCTGATTACCCCTGAAACTCAGATGGTCAAAATAGTAAGCGTTCACGACAAGAGCATGGAGACCCCCTTTTTGAAAAAATGGGGTCTC
>CAZQSL010000131.1:0-9834 GCA_964595945.1 uncultured bacterium | reverse complement strand
GCGAAGCCTGCGGCGGCAAGCGCTACAACAAGGAAACTCTCGAAGTCCGCTACAAGGGCCGCAACATATCCGAAGTCCTCGAAATGTCCGCCGAAGAGGCCGCCGCTTTTTTCGAAAGTATGCCCAAAATCAGCCGCCCCCTCTCGATCATGAACGAAATCGGACTCGACTACCTCCTGCTCGGACAGCCGGCCCCCACCCTTTCATCAGGCGAAGCTCAGCGCATCAAACTCTCATCCGAACTCCACTCGCCGTCCAACACAGCGACCGTCTATCTCCTCGACGAACCCTCCACAGGCCTGCACTTCGCGGACATCCAGAAGCTCGTCGGCATCATCGACCGCCTCGTCGCAATGGGCAATACCGTCATAGTCGTCGAGCACAATCTCGACATCATCAAGTGCGCCGACTGGATCATCGACCTCGGCCCCGAGGGCGGCGAAGGCGGCGGCCAGGTCATCGCAACCGGCGCTCCGAAGGACATCGCCCGCAACAGAACATCTCACACCGGCAAACATCTGAAATACCTACTGTGACCCCCTGCCCTTTCAGGACCGGCGGTTTTGTGAGATAATCGGACAGACTGACAGTATCGGAAGAGACAGATGGCAAATTACACAATAAAGGACCTGCCCGAGGATGAGCGGCCGCGCGAACGGCTCGAAAAGCATGGCCCCGCTTCGCTCAACAATGCCGAACTGCTGGCCATCATCCTGCGCACCGGCACGTCAAAGGCGTCGGCGATAGAGCTTGCCGCGATCCTGACGGCGCGATTCGGCACCATAGGGCGTCTCTCGACGGCGTCTGTTTCCGAGATAGCGACAATCCCCGGTATAGGACCCGCGAAGGGCTGCCAGATCGCCGCGGCGTTCGAACTCGGCCGCCGCGCCGCCGGCAGTATCGCCATGAAAAAGACGGCCATCCAGTCACCCTCCGATCTCGCGGAAATAGTCATGCCCGAGATGTCCGCCCTGCCGGTCGAACATTTCCGCGCCGCGCTGCTCGACGCGAAAAACCAGATCATCAAGATCGCCCACATCACTCAGGGCACCCTCACCGCTTCGCTGATCCACCCACGCGAGACATTCAAGGCCGCGATCGCTGAAAACTGTCACGCGATCATTCTCATCCACAATCACCCGAGCGGCGATCCGGCTCCGAGCCGCGAGGATATCGAGGTGACCAAAAACCTCGCCGCCGCAGGCAAACTGCTCGGCATCAAGGTGCTCGATCATATAGTCGTCGCTCACGACAGTTTTTCGAGCATGAAGGACCTCGGGGTGATTTCGTGATTTCTTAATACGGGACCATTCACGGCGGGCGTCAGACGGGTTTCCTCGCGACTACTGTCCAGCACATGGTAGTGGCAGGTGTTGCCGGCTTGATGAGTTCGATGGCCATGCCAGCGGTTTCGAGGAAATGGACAAAGTGCCCCAGAGGCATGTTGCGATAGTGATGATGTGACACATCGGGATGTGCGCAACACGTGGCGTTACCGGCTCCTGAGCGCAGTTCTGCGAATTTGTCATCTTCGGCTATCACAAGCAATCCGCCGGCTGCGAGGTGTGCGGCCATGTTGGCGACTGCCTTGGAAAGATCATACATATGATTGAGCGATCGGAGCGCGATGACCGCGTCGAATTCGCCTGCTCCCAGCGCCATTTCTTCGGCTGATGTCTTGAGGAAACGGAAATGCCGCTCGTGTATTTCGCTGGAACAGGCCGGATCGACAGCCGTATAGTCCGAGATGTCGCCCGCGGCGAGGCGCTGCCTGAAGTAGTCGAATGTCACATCTTCGCCGCTGCCGATTTCGAGTATGCGGCCGCGTATCGAGTCGAGGATTTCCATGCGTTCGGCCATTCCTTCGGCAAAAACATCGGCGCCGGACTCACGAAATACGCCGGGGCAAAGTGACCTTGCGGAGCATCCGGCGCAACAGTCGTCCAGCGTGAGCTTGCGGAGCGAAGCTGTGAGCTTCGTGTCGTCGGTCTCCTGCGAGTCGGTTGCGTACAGTTGCCGGGTGTCAAATTTCAGCCGGAGGAGTTCGGGTTCGGTGGTTTCCGACTCACGGGTGGCGTATAGTTGCAGCCCCTGCCCCGCCACGAAGGCATGGCGCGTGGGATCATGCCGCCACATGTCCGTCAGGACGTCACGGGCACAGCCACCGTCGAAGGCGTCCATGCTCCGGGCGGCAGGTCTGAACAGTACGGAATTAGACACTGGCCGGTGTATCGGGACTGGTGAAAAATCCGGAAAAAAATCGAAATAGCGTTCATAGATGCCGGGGCAAAGATGGAGCATCGAGCATTCGCAACACGTATCGCCATAAGCGCGCGCGCCGAAATCTACCGGGTAAAAACAGGTTTCGGACGGGGAGCGCGTGAGATGAAAATTGTTGGTGAAAAAATCGTCACGCAGCCACAGCCAGTCCTGGAGCAGACATGGCGTGAAGCCGTCGAATCCGATAACGACATCGCCAAACGCGCCTTTCGCGTGAGCAGTGGCAATGGCGGAGGCGACGGCGGCGGCCTTGCGGGGGTGCGGGACTGCGCCGGTGCGGTCGAGCACACCGCCACGGGGCTCGGGCAGCGAAATCTTGTGACGGGCCGGAGCGAAATGTTTCAGCAGAGTCGTGATCTGCGGAAGTGCGGCAATGTTGTCATTTGTCATCACAGTGTTGACCACGATATCTGTGATGCCGGACGCGATGATGTTTTTGAGTCCGGCGAGAGCTTGGGCGAAAGAGTTGCCGACGCCGGTGAGAGCATCGTGCACATCGGGATTTGCGCCGTGGAGCGACATGAGGATATAGGCGCATCCGGCTCCGGCGGCTTCGGCAGCGAACCCTTTATAAGCGAACATACGGCCGTTTGTTATGACTCCCGATGCGAGCCCCGCCGAGGCGGTATGCGCGAGAAGACTGTGAAAATCCGGGCGGATGGTCGGTTCGCCGCCGGAAAAGACCACCATGTCGGCTCCGGTTTCGGCGGTCATGTCAATAAGGGCACGCGCGTGCGAGGTGTCAATGTTGCAGATATCGTCGTTGCGCCCATGACAAAACGAGCACTTGTTGTTGCAGTCAGAGCCAAGTCTGAGCAGCACTTTTCTCATCGGGAGACCATCCATAAACACTTTGCGCGGATCGCGCTTTCACACGATCACTATAATTGAGAGATGGAGTTTTTTCAAAGCGCGAATGATCAGAAGCGATCTTCATATCGTGCGGGATCGAGTGTTTCGCTTTCGCGCGGCTCCCAGTATGTCCGGGCGCCGGGAGTGATTTTGCGCTGCATGGGGTCTTTGCCCGCGAGCCGCATCAGCAGGGCCGTCGGCGTGATGATCAGGAAATAAACGATGCCGAGCAGCAACACTCTGTTGATGTTGCCGGCGAATGCCGCCGCTTTCATCCACACTCTGAAAAACCTCAAAAAAAACGCGGGGGCGAACGTGCCTGCAATGAGAAAGAATAGCGTCAGATCGGCAAAGACAAACATCGCTACCGGATGCTGGCGCCAGTAAGATATGGCTGTCATGCAGGCGAAGAATGCCACGCCGACGCGCGCGAAGATGCGGGCGTCTCTTTTTTCCTTCTGCTTGTGGGACTGTATCATCCCGGGGGACTCCTGTCAGTCTGGCGGATATTCATCAGCCCAGGCGATGGTGTTTTCCACAGGCGGCTGCTGGCGTTTGTCGACGATGCAGGCGCCGAGCGCGAGGTAGTCCATGTTGGTACGCATGAAGCATCTGTATGCGTCCTGGGGCGTGCAGACGATGGGTTCGCCGCGCACGTTGAATGATGTGTTGATGACAACGGGGCAGCCCGTGAGTCTGTCGAATTCGGCAATCAGATCATAAAAGGCGGGATTGTCGCCGCGGCTGACGGTCTGCACGCGCGCCGAATTATCGACGTGCGTGACTGCGGGGATTGTCGAGCGCGCGATGTGAAGCTTGCTGAGACCCTTTTTTGATTTCTGGTCTTCGTCGAGTGCGTGGCGATGCTCGTGACGGACATCGGCCACGATCAGCATGTAGGGGCTTGGTCGGTCGAGCGTGAAGTATTCCTGCGCGCGCTCTTCGAGGATCGCCGGAGCAAATGGACGGAAGGATTCGCGGAATTTGATTTTGAGATTCATGGTCGACTGCATAGTGCGCGAACGGGCGTCACCGATAATGCTGCGAGCGCCGAGTGCGCGGGGACCGTATTCCATGCGGCCCTGAAACCAGCCGACTACGTTTTCGGAGGCGATGAGTGATGCGATGCGCCGGGGAAGATCGGCAGGTGTGACTTTTTCGTGGGGGATGCCGTTGGAGGAAAGGTATGCCGCGATCTCGTCATCACTGAACGATGGACCGAGCAGCGCGCCTTTCATGCGGTCCGGGCGCGCATCGCGAATGCGCGGGTTGCCGCGGTAATGATGCCAGCCGATGTATGCCGCGCCGAGTGCGCCGCCGGCGTCACCTGATGCTGGCTGCACCCATATATCATCGAAAATGCCCGAGCGCGCAAGTTGCCCGTTGGCTACACAGTTGAGCGCGACGCCGCCGGCAAGGCAAAGGTTTTTCATGCCCGTGACCTTTTGTACGTGGGCGGCCATTTTGAGTACGATTTCTTCGGTGACTGTCTGGATGGAGGCCGCGATGTCCATGTGCTGCTGGTCCAGGGGCGACTCGGGAGCGCGCGCGGGCAGTCCGAAGAGTTTTTCAAAGCGGCGATTGATCATCGTGAGGCCGGCCGGGTAGTTGAAATATTTCATGTCGAGCCGGAACGAGCCGTCATCTTTCATATCAAGCAAATTCCGTTTGATGAGAGCGGCGTAGCGGGGTTCCCCATAGGGGGCGAGCCCCATGAGCTTGTACTCGCCGGAGTTGACGCGAAAACCGCAGTAGTGAGTGAACGCCGAATAGAGCAGTCCGATGGAATGCGGGAACTTCATTTCGCCAAGCAGTTGCACCCTGTTGCCGGCGCCGGCGCCAAAACTCGATGTGGCCCATTCGCCCACGCCGTCGAGGGTCAGGATGGCGGCCTCTTCGAATGGAGACGGAAAAAACGCGGAGGCCGCGTGCGACTCGTGATGTTCGGGGAAAATGATTTTGCCGCCGTAGCCGAGTTCGCGGGAGATTTTTTCCCTGAGTTTCAGTTTGTGACTGAGCCACTGGGGCATCGCCATGAGAAATGACCTGAATCCGGCAGGGGCATGACTCAGGTATGTGAAAATCAGACGCTCGAATTTCAGGAATGGTTTGTCGTAGAAACAGACACAGTCGAGAGCGGAGCTTGTGATCCCGGCATGTGAGAGGCAGTATCCGGCGGCTCTTGCGGGAAAGGATGGATCGTGTTTAATACGCGTGAAACGTTCTTCCTGAGCGGCGGCGATGATTTCACCGTCATGGAGCAGGCAGGCCGCGCTGTCATGGTAGTAGGCCGAGATGCCAAGTATATACATGCCGCGGCTGCTCCGGTCTCAGAATAGTGTGTATATGAACGGTGCGACAGCCGACGACTGCGCAAGCACAAACACGATGCCGAGTACAAGCAGTGCGATAAACACGGGTGTCAGCCACCAGAGCTTCCTCTTTTTGACAAATTGTACGAATTCTTTCAGAAAACCCATTTTTTAGATTCTCCCGGCACAGCGCCTGTCCCGATGCGCATTTTCAACACAATCAAGTGTAATTGCATTTCTACGATCGGACAAGCCGGCCCCCTGATCGCGAGCCGTTGGAAACACCGGATGCTATCAAAATTTCTGGCGACCTCTTTGTGTTGAAAATATTCCATCGATAATCTAAACTAAGTCTGATCCGGTGTGCATCGAAAAATTTCACATGCGAATGACGCGGGACAATACAGACATGCAGAGGTGTTCCCTTGAAGGTAAAATTCTGGGGTGTCAGAGGGTCGATCCCGACTCCGGGTCTCAAGACAGTACGGGTCGGCGGCAACACGGCGTGCATCGAAATCCAGCCTGATGCCGAACGGCTTTTCATCATGGACGCAGGCTCGGGCATCAGGGAACTCGGTCTCGACATCATGCGCCGCGGCAACATCGGACGAGTCAAGGCTCACATCTTTCTCAGTCATACGCACTGGGACCACATCCATGGTTTTCCCTTTTTCGTACCGGCATTCATCCCCGGCAACCAGCTGATGTTTTACGGTCCTGTCAATTACAACGAACGTCTCGAAGACATCGTCTCCGGCCAGATGAAATATTCATACTTCCCCGTCAAGCTCGACCACATGGCGGCAAAAATATCATTTACGGAACTCAAGGAATGCACTTTTTCCGTCGAGGATGTCCGCGTCTCGGCCAAGTATCTCAATCACCCGATCCTCACCCTCGGATACCGCTTCGAATACGACGGCAAGGTCGTCGTCACCTGCTATGACACCGAACCCTACACCGATGTCTTCAAGGAAGAAAAGCACGACTCCGACATGGATGAATTCCTCTTCGGCTCTGCGGCAGAGGACGAAGAGTCAAGCGAAGGTCTCAAGGTCGCGGAGGAAATGAACCAGCGAATTGTCGACTTCGCCCGCAATGCGGATATCCTCATCTATGACTCGCAGTACACGGCAGCGGAGTTTTCCACCAAGATCGGATGGGGACACAGTACTTTCGACGATGCCATCAATGTCGGCGTCGCGGCCAACTGCAAACGTGTCGCCTTTTTCCATCATGAGCCCACCCGCAGCGATGACGAACTCGAAGCCATCGAAACGGAAATGCGCGTCAAACTCGAAAAGCAGGGCATCAGGCACCTTCATGCCTTCATCGCCACCGAAGGGATGGAAGTGGATGTCTGATACGTTCCATTCATCTTGACCGTGCTATGGTTTCGATCAGTTTGCGTTTTCTCTCACGGTAGTTCTTGCGAAAGGCCTCCGTGTCCATGTCCTGCACCCTGAGTTCGATCGCGTCTTCATTGTTGTCCTGGTAGTATCCTTCCCGCACCCTTACCGGTCTGAACATGTAACGCACGTACAGCTTCTGCGCTGGCAGATTGTAACGCCTGACTTCGAGATACATGGTAACAGCGTTTTCCTCAAGCGCCGTGTCGATGAGTTTCACGAGCAGGCGTTCGCCGATCTTCTGCTTTCTGATGTCCGGCGACACCGCGATGTTGGTCACATGCCCCTCGTCGGCTATCATCCACATCCCGGCATAGCCCGCGATGCGCCCGCACTCGCACTCGGCGACATAGTATCGCGCGAACTGGTTTTTCGTGATCTCATTGAGAAAGCACTCGACTGGCCAGGGCAAGGAATAACTCTCGCGCTCGATCGCGTATACTTCCCTTATGTCTGCGAGCGTCATGGGCCTGATCACCACGGGGACCGCCCCGCAACGCCCGCTATTTCGATCCTGCAATTTTCGTACGCTCCGCATTTGTCAGACAGACATAGTTGGGGGAGATTTGCGAATAATCGACTGGAGTCATCCCCGCCGCCGCGCGGCACACATTGACCGCGGACGGCACTCGCTGGGCTTCGCCGGCAAGCACGACACCCCGCATGCCCGGCACAACGGCTTCGGCTGCCCGGTCGCCTGTCACATACACGCGCTCCGCGTCTGATCCCGCAATGCGCCGGGGCGCGTCGGCGATGCTGTCCACCCGCTCCGCGCCGGTGATGACAAATCCATCGGCCGAGCGCTCCACAATGGACGTATACACCTCACGCGAAGTGCATTTAATGATCACCACCGCCGTATCACAATCATCCGGCATATCATAAGCAAGAGCAATCGGTGAAGTGACGCCCGCGACGGGCTTTCCCGCCGCCTGAGCGATAGTGCGCACCGTGACCACGCCAATCTTGAGCCCCGTCATGCCTCCGGGCCCGATGTCAAGCGCCAGCATGTCGAGATCGGCGACGGCTGCTCCGGCCGCGGTGAGCAGCCTGTCATACGTTGGCACAAGCTCTTCGACGCATCGCCGCGCGCCGGGGAAGCTCTCGAGCGCGACCACCTCCCCATCTCGCCACAGCGCCACACTGCAAATATCCGAGGTCGTGCTTGTTCCAAGTATCAGCATATTCAGTTCCCATCCAATAATTCCGCGACGGCCTTGCACCGCTCCAAGTAGAAATTATTCCACAAATGCCGCTTTTGTACCACAGACCATATCTCTCATTTCTTCCATTCACGTCCCATCGGGGCACACACCCTTCATGGACCCTCCAGCACCATATCCGGACACTACCGAACTGACGTCTCCGGCAACTTCCCTTTTTCAATTCTGCGCAACATTGACTCGCGCGGCACTGTTCGACTTTATAACACTTCCGTGTCTTCGAGAATTTATTGTTTTTCCCGTCCCGCGAAGCCGTCATCTTGCTGCAAATAATGTCTAACCTTTAGTGTTGCGAATAATTTTCACATCTGATAAGCTATACATTACCGTCAGTAAACGGCCGGAACCTTTCCGTGAAAATATGCAAGCTCAAAGAAAACCCTCAGGAGGCAGAACGAAATGAAACTGAGCACTGAACTGAGAAACCTGCCGATCGTCAGCATCGCAGAAGGCGAAGAAGTCGGTTTTGTCAAAGATTTCATAGTGGACCCCGACAACAAGGCGATCGTGGCAATCGTAATCGAAGACAGCCAGTGGTTCGACGGCAACAAGGTAATATCGTTCTCACTGATCCACAGCATAGGCGACTTCGCGATCACCACGGAAAACTCGTCATCGGTCGTAAAACTCGCAAGCATGCCCGAACTGACAGACCTCCTGAAAAAAGGACTGAAAATCATCGGCGCAAGAGTGATCACACGCGGCGGACGATTTGTCGGCTCAGTACGCGAATTCAGCATCGACGCGTCGACAGGCGCTATCATCGGCCTCGAACTCACCGGCGACTCCGATATCTCCGCTCCCGATAAAAACGTCATCCCAAGCTCCGCAATCGTAACACTCGGCCGCGATGTCATCATAGTACTCGAAGACGTCCAGACAATGCTCACCGGCAGCCACATCGAAGCCCAGGGCAACACATCCGCACCCCGAGTCCCCTCATACTCCCCGCCAAAAGCCGCTCCTGCTCCAGCCGCCCCTGTCTACACCCCTGCACCGGCCCCAACCCCGGCTCCTGTCGCCGAACCCGAACCCGTCTACATCCCCGAACCAACCATCGAAGAACCCATCATAGAAGACACCTACACCGAACCGGCAGCCTCCGAAGACTATTCGGGCATCATCGCCGAAGAAGCCCCGGCCTCCGTCGACGATCTTGATTCATTCGATCTCCCGGCAGATATCGACATCGAAGTCGAAGCCGATGAAACATCCGCTGCTGCTGACGGCGGCATTTTCGACAGCGACACCGATATCGAATCCCTCATCGACCTCAACGATGTCCCCACAGCCGATTCCGTCGCTGACTCGATCGAAGTTGACGGCGTTTCTTTTGAAACATCCGAAGCGGCCGACGAAGAAGTTTCCGGCGAAAGTCTCAGCGACATCTTCGAACGCAGACAGATAAAATACATGATCGGCAAAAAAGTCAGCCGCGATATCGAAACAGACGACGGCATCACTATCGCTAAAAAGTCCGAAGCTATCACGATGGACATCATCACCGCCGCCAAAGACTCCGGCAAATTCCTCGAACTCTCCATGAATATCGAAATCGAAGAATAATCCACACGCTGATTCCGAAAATTGAAAGGCGGCCTGACCAGCCGCCTTTTTTATCAGGTTCGATGCCCCGCGGACAATGACACCCTGGACGGAGACGGGTACATCCGACCGACGGAGCCCCATGCGGGCGTAACCCCAGCAGGGTTATACAGAATATCAATAGAAATTCCCCATCCATTGTTATTGAAGCCT
>CAZQSL010000130.1:0-10077 GCA_964595945.1 uncultured bacterium | reverse complement strand
CCTTTTTTGCAAAACAGGTTCTCCGCACCTCTCCCAAAAACTCTCTATGTTTGGAGTATTCTCTGGTTTTACGGGTTACAAGCGGCTGGAGTATAGCATATAAAGTTTCCTAATTTCCCCTGAAACTCAGACGGTCAAAATAAGAGCAAGATTCTTCGTTTCGCTCAGAATGACAGGCATTTATGCGAATCAGTTCAAAGGGCGTGAGGTTTGTTGTCAGGCTGCATTCATTCTATTTGCTTGCTTTTTATGAGTCATTCTGAGCGAAGCGATGAATCTTCTTTTTCTCTCACCGTTATTCTTGAAACCCTCACGTTTTTCTTGAAATGGTCGTGTTTTTCAGCAATCGCAAGTGGTATCCCCAAGACTGACTTTCAGGGGTTATCAGGTTTTGTTTTCGTTTTGGTTGTATCAGGGAAGGTAGTTGTTGAAATTTTTCGTTCTGTGCTGAGGCATTGATGTGTGAAGGAAATAGATGAAGCCCGAAATCAGCCCGATGTTGAGGAATTTCTTTTCGCGGTATATGCGGGGGAAGAGCAGCAGGATGAGCACGATGCGTGGGATTTTGCGGTCAATCCATTTCGCGACGAGTTTTTCCATGCGAGGGGAAAGGGCGGCGATGTCGGCAAGAGCGTAGAGAGATTCGAACTGCCGGTTGATTTTCGATTGCAGTTTCGGAGCGAGTATTTCTCTTCCTGCTTTTCCGCTGTCATGTTCGAGCAGGCCATCGGAGATGGCGCTTTCGACGAGTGCCGTGCGCGGTACGGGAGAGAGGAATGTATAGCGGGTGTTGTCGGATTTGATCTGGCGGTTGAAGCGGATTGTCTCGAAGGTGTTTTCGATTGTTTCGTAGGGCAGCGCCATCATGTTGAATGTGGTGAGGAAGAGTCCGTGTTTTTTGATGAGAGCGGAGGTGCGGACGATGTCGGAGTCGCGGTACGGCTTGTTGAGTTTTTTCATGCGGAGCGTTTCGTTGCCTGTTTCGACGCCGATGGCGATGCCGAAACAGCAGGCGCGCTTCATGGCGGTTACCATTTCTTCGTCGATGTCATGGACGGTGGTGTTGCATGTGAATGGGACGCGGGGGAAGCGGCGCGAGTATTGGTGGCAGAAATCGAGCACCCAGTTTTTGTCATAAGTGAAAATGTCGTCGGAGAAGTGGACACTCTTGAGAGGGGCCATGCGGCGCATTTCATCGATTTCTTCGATCATGCGCGAGACTGGTTTTCGACGGATATATTTACCCTTGCCGCGGTAGCTTGCCATGAATGTGGCGTTGTAGCAGAAGCTGCACGCGTTGTGACAGCCGCGGCCGCTCGTGAATCGTTTGAGCGACATTTGTCTGATGAACCGGTACTTGAAATACAGTGCGCGGTCGGGCAGGGGCAACTCGGTGAGGTCCTGGAGCAGAGGACGCATTTCGTTGCGGATGACTTTGCCGTCGTGTTTGACTGACACATTGGGTATTGCGTCGATAGAAGCGGAGTCCTGGAGGTGGTCGGCGAGATCAAGAATGGGGAATTCGGACTCGCCCTGCACTACGATATCCACCTCTGGATGTTCGACGATTTCGGGGAACAGCATGGGATAGGTGCCGCAGAAGACGATTGGAGCATCTACGGCCTTTTTTGCAGTAGATGCTATCGAGAGAGCTACATGCTCGCCCCAGATGTCCATCGGTACTACCACGAGCCCGGGATTTGATTCTGCAATTCGTTGCTGGAAGTGGCCTTCGTTGCGCATGATGAGCAGATCGGTTGTGTGTCCCCGCGATTTGAGAAGGGCTGATATGTCTGATATGGCGAGTGATTCGTTGATGCCGTTGTCTTGCAGGAAGAGTACTTTCATGTAAGATACCGTGCGCCGGCAGGCGTCGCTTTCGAAGGTTGGCGGAACTGTCGTAAATGGCGATGATGCCATTGGAAATTATAACAGCCGTGGGGGGAGTGTGGAAAGTGAGCGGTGGACTGTCTCTGGAAAAGTAAGTGGGAGGCGTGTAGAATAATCGCTGAATGTAGCTTGGAGCATTGCACGTATGTTTATATCGGAAGGCAATATCGAAAATGCCATACAGGCGCATGGCGCGCCGCGAGAGATGTCGTTTCCAGAATATGAAATGAAGGGGTTTGAGTTCGACATGCTGCGCGGCAGCGGTCGAAATGGCCGCCGGCATGATGTGACGGTGTTTATCAAACGCCTCGAAGGATACGTTTGTATACAGAAGCCCAACTACAGGGGTTCCGGTATCTACCGGGCGCCGAGCGGCGGGGCTGAGCCGGGAGAACTGATTACGCGAGCGGCTGTGCGGGAGATGAAAGAAGAGACCGGCCTCGATGTAACACTGATGGGATTTCCTCTTATTACAAGAGTGACATTCAGAGGCCCTGGCGGCGAGGTGGAGCCGTGGACGTCTTATGTGTTCGAGGCGGAGGGCGCAGGCGAGCTTGTTACTAACGATCCGCAGGAAATTTGCGAAGTGAAGATTGTCACTGCCGGAGAAATGACAGGCAGGATTGCTGATATTATGATAAACTCGGGGTGGGGCGGATTCAGATACCGCGCCGATCTCACGCGTACCGTGATGGAAATAATGAACAGCGGCGGAAGATAAACGATGAATACGGAAAGGATTTCAGGGATCAGATTCGGCCCGGGAGGGAAAATCCCGCCTGTCGTAAAATCGTTGCTGATAATCAATGTGGCGTTTTTTTTGTTATTTGCGTTGCTCGACATCGTAAGTCCGGAATTAAAGGCCGTATTGTATGGGAATCTTGCCTATACACCGGAGTTGTTTTTAACCAGACTAAAGTTCTGGCAACCGTTTACATACATGTTTCTGCATGCCGGATTCGGACATCTTTTCTGGAACATGCTGACGCTCTGGATGTTCGGGTCAGAGGTGGAGCGGCACTATGGATCACGTGCGTTCGGGATCATGTATGCTATCTGCGGAGTGGCAGCCGGGCTGGCCGGAAGTTTCATGTGGCACGCGTCCATCGTGGGAGCATCAGGTGCGATTTTCGCCGTGATGATGATCTATGGGATATTATATCCGGACAGGCAGATACTCCTGTTTTTCATAATTCCGGTAAGGTGTATGGTATTCATCATCATTCTGGCCGGGATGGAAACGCTGTATCTCATATCGACCACCAATGACGGTGTCGCGCACGCCGTACACCTCGGGGGCCTTCTCATCGGCTATCTGATGTATCGCTATATGCCGTCTGTCACCTCAAAAATCGAATCGATGCAGTACAGCAGCGAGCTTGAGCGCGAGCAGCGCCGCAAACTCGAAGCGATGGTCGAGCAGGATATGGTCAACGAGATTCTCGACAAGATCAACAGCAGGGGGATACACAGCCTTACGAAGGACGAAGTCAAGTTGTTGAAAAACAGGGCGAAGAAACGGCGAGAGGAAATGGATAAATACCGTTCCTGACAAGATTTGGATGCAGCTATTTGTTACCTGATTACCCCTGAAACTCAGATGGTCAAAATATGAGCAGGATTCTTCGCTTCGCTCAGAATGACAGGCATTTATGCGAATCAGTTTAAAGTGTGCGAGGTTTGTTGTCAGACTGCATTCATTCTTGTTGCTTGTTTTTTGTGTCATTCTGAGGAAGCGAAGAATCTTGCCTTTTTCTCTCACCGTTTTTTCTTGGCCCCTCACATTTATCTTGAAATGGACGTGTTTTTCAGCAATCGCAAGCCGTATCCCTAAAACTGAGTTACAGGGGTAATCAGGAATAATTTTGGAGCATTCTGAGTTGAAATGAATATAATATCATATTATCGTACACGAGCATGGGCCGTAGTATAGACACTTGAGAGCCCGCATGCCCAACGGTATATATTGGGCGGCGGCGAGTAAAACGAATAATATGCTAACAGTGTGTATGGATATTTGGCGACAGGCGCCTATGTGTGGAGTTGAGTCATGAAAGTTGCGATTTTTGGCGGCAACGGAGTCACGGGAGAACTGGTCACGCGCGCCATTGCCGTCGAACGCGATGTGGCCGAAATCTTCATCGCAGACATCAGACCGCCACAACTGTCGCCCGCTCCCCTTCCCGGTAATTCCGGATATGTACACTGCGACATCCGCTCTCACGGCACAGTAAGGGAAATCATGAGCGCCGCCGACGTCGCGATAGGTTGTGTGGGGCCATTCGACCGCTATGAGGAAAACATGGTGCGCGCCGCTATCGAGACGAAACGTCCATACATTAGCGTCTGCGACGACTGTTCGGCTGTCGAAAAATCACTTGCTCTGGACAAACAGGCAAAAATGGCTGGCGTGACGATTGTTTCCGGCTGCGGATTTTCACCCGGCATCACCAATCTCCTCGCGGCCAAAGGCATTGAAATGCTCGACACGGTGAACGATGTCACCATCATAGTGCTGCTGTCTCTCGAAGACACGGGCGGCAATGCTTCCGTAGCCCACATCCTGCGGATACTCACCGAAAAACCCGCAATTTTCAAAGATGGGCGCTGGCACCACGTCAATCCCATGTCGATGAAAACGAAATTCCATGTCTCATCACTTGGACGCCATGTCACCATCGCACCTGTCGCCCACCCGGAAACGACAACTATCCCTCATTTCTTCAAACAGGTCGAAAACACCACTGTCATGGGCGCCCTCATCCCGGAATGGTCGAACTACATCGGTACGGTTTTCAAGAAAATCGTCAACCGAATCGGGGTCGGCGAAAGAGATTTTATCCCCAGGGTTCTCAACGCGCTCAGACCGGTTTCAAACATGGCGTCAGCCGAAGGATCGATCATCAGGGTCACCGTTACAGGCGAAGGGGCCAATAGAAACATGAGATTCACGGCTCAGCTATGCTCACGCCCTTCCGAAGCGGCCGCGCGCGCCGCCACTGTGGCCGCGCTGATGCTCGCGCGCCGCCAGATCACGCAATCCGGCGTTTTCGCGCCAGAAGCCATCATTTCTCCTTCTCTGTTCTTTGCCGAGCTTTCGCACCTGAAAGTGTTTCCGGAAACGTCGCTCGAATATGTTTGATTTTTTATCTGTTTTGATGTAAGCTCATATCTCACGTGAGGCATTTTCGTTGATGTGAAATGCCTTGAAAAACAAAAAAAGCATTTCGAAATATCTAAAGGAGGCACACTCAAATGCGCAGCAAACTTGCAGCGGTAGCAGCAGGCGTTTTTGCCATCACATTCGCCGCCACAACAGCCGGAGCGCTCGACCTCAGCATTCTCCCCGGCGACCTCGCCAAAAGAGCCGAAGCTCTCATCGAAACAAGGTTTCCACCCGAACTCAAGAGCGTCACTCTTGACCCCGCAGAACCCGAAGCCGGCTCACCCACCGCAATCACGGCTGAAGTCTACAACGACGCATCCGTGACCAGCGACGAAACCTCTGAAGTATTTGCTCTCTACTCCACTGATGGCGGCGGCACGTGGGAATCTGTCGAACTCGAATCAGATGACAGCAAAACATGGACCGGCGAACTCCCCGCATTCGAATCAGGCACAGAAGTAGTGTATTCAATCAGAGCCAAAGACTCATCAGAAAACGTCATGGCCGTCATCCCCTGCAAAGTCGACGGAGCGGCAATTGTGGCAAAAGATTATGTAGATGCCGACTGTGTCAATGGCGATGGCGACTGCTCTTCAGTCCTCCCGCGCACCTGCATGATGAAAATCGCTGTCGATACATCTGACGACAGCGCCGAATATCCCGATTATGGCGAAATCGAAGACATGAGAATGGGCTTTGACGACACCAGCTTCTACTTCGACATCACCATGAAAGGCAAAATCGGCGACGGCACCATCAATCCCATGGACATCCGCCTCGTCGGTGGCGTACTCGCCAATGTCGACAAGGGTGATATGAAAACCCAGGAACTCGAATCACTGGTCAACGCCGGCGGCATCATGACATGGGCCCCACAGGCAGCCATCGCCGGCTCGCAGTTCGGTGCCGCAAAATGCGCTTTCATCACGGCAAAAGGCTCTGACGCTAACATCGACGACAAGGTCGTAAAATGCAAAAAACTCAATAACCACCTCTTTTTCACACTCGACCGCGAAGCCATCGGTGAGAATCCCTCAAACACAATACAGTTCGCCTCCATCACCGGCGCAGTCAACAACATCAATCCCCCGAACGGTGAAGCCTACGACAACACCCACTTCTCACAGGTCAAATATTCAGACGAAGAATTCAAGTTCACAGTCAAATAATCTCCCCTGTTAAGCCGGATGTACAACAAAGCCGCGGTCATCACGGACGCGGCTTTTTCTTTTCAAACATCCCCTATGCCGCCGGGATGATTCCGTTTTTGCGTGGCCAATGCTTGAACCCTAATGGAAAGTTTGTTATCATCCTTATATTATCTTCGGCCCGCACAGGGTTTGTTTGCCCTGTCCACTGGCACAAATACTTATGGAGACATCACATCCTATGTCGAGCCATCTGATCCCGGATGACACGTACCTCGACATCAAGTCGGCTGCCGAGTTCATCAAAGCAAGTCCAAAAACCATCAGGCGATACATCCAGGGCGGAAAGGTTGGCGCCCGAATGGTCGGCAACTCATGGTTTGTCGAACGCGCCTCTCTTGAGCGCATACTCATGGACGGCGAAATCAAACCCGGGCGTAAACCCCTTAAATCCGACGACCCCGATGACCCCGATAATTTCGGGCATCCCGGCGACAGCGACGATTACCCGTATGATGAAACCGACTTCGATGATCACGGTGACGAGTCCTGCTCCGCCACATATTCCACCGATCCCCTGCTTGACATCGACTACGAAAACCTCACGCAGTCCGATATACTCGGCGCAATGCTCGAACGTCTCGACTCCATCGAACGCAGACTGTTCATCATCTCCGCCGAACGCGAATCTTCTTTTTCAGCCCCTGCGGAATCATCCCAATCCTGCACCGAAGAAATCGGACAACTCAAATCCGAAAACTCACGCCTGGCAGCCGAACTCGACTCGGCCCGAAAAGAGGCCGATCACCTCCGCGCCTCAGCTCCTAAGGAAACAGCCGCGCTCAAATCAAAATCCGAAGAAAACGAATCTCTCCGCGCCACTATCGCATCCAACCTCCGCGGCCTCAATCTGCTCAAACGCGAACTCGAAGATAAAACCGACGAAATCCACCGCAAGGATGCTATCATCCGCGATCTCAAAGACCGCATCCGAGACATGGAAGACCAAATCTCCACAAACACCAGACACGCCGTCCTATGGCCGGCACTCAAGCCAAAAAAGTGACTATGCGCCATGCATCTGCCTCTTCGCTGATGCAGGCAAACGCCAAACTGACACATTGGCCCACTAACCCAACGTCCGGGACGCCTTGATGAAAAAATATTACACTCTACGTGAAATCTCGCAGATTCTGGACATACCCAAAAGCACCATCGTGAAGTACAAGGATCACTTCGGGGCCTTCATGCGCATCGTCGGTGACGGCAAACGCAAAAAATTTCACGAAGACTCCATCGAAACGATACGCATAATCCGCGAACTGCGCGAGGACCGCAACCTTGACTGGCTCGACATCAAGGACATACTCCAAAAACGCATCGAAGAAGGCATTGTCTCCACTGACACTGATACCCTTGTACTCCAGCCCGTCGAACGTCCCAAAACTGCAACCCCAAAAGCTGCTCCAGACATCACCCCGCCACCTTTGAACACCCCGGCGTTGAAGAACATCACCCCCAAACCTTCCGTGCCTTCACGACACTCAGCACCCGCCACAGTGCCTCAGGCACAGCATCCCGCACCGGTCTCCTCTCCCTCTGTGTCCCCAGCCCAATACGAACACCTCTCTCACCTCGTAACAGCCCTCGCCGGCGAACTCGTCCAGGTCTCTTCAGCACTCCGGGACATGCGTGATGTCATCCGCCGTCAGGATCAGACGATCAAGTCTCTTTCTTCATCAGTCGCCGCCACCCACAACAATGTCCAATCCATCATCCTTGGCATCATCGAAAAATGGGAATCAGGCGAAATCGCCACCCGCGATCTCACTTCGACGATCAAATCCGAAATTTCCTCGGTCAATTCAAAGATCAACGCTCTCAACACCTCCGTGCGACAGCTTCGTGACGCTGCTACCGACGATACTGCCCCCTCATGGGCCTCGGACATGACCGAAGCACTCAACTCTCTCACAGCCGCCCTCGATGAAAACAGAAAACTCCAGGACCAGAATGTATGGCTGACCCGCGAAAACGACATACTCAAACAAAAAATACTCGATCACTATAAATCAAGCAATCGCAATGTCGCCCCCGCGCCCGCTCCTACCAATCCCGCTACACCTTCCAGATCATGGCTGCCTTTCGGAAAAAAACGCGGCGGATAGGAGCTCTGGCATCGCTTGCACGATGATCTCCCCCAATCACAAGCATGAGCACACCTTCAACAAAATACAAATCTGACGAACTCAGACATATCCCATGTCCGCGCAGGGGCATGTTGCGCCTCGGCATCATGGGCGGCGCATTCAATCCAATCCACTACGGACACCTCCTTGCCGCTGAAGAAGCCCTCGCGCAACTCAATCTTCACCACATCGTATTCGTCCCCACCGGCCATCCGCCACACAAAAAAATGACCGAATTCGCTCCTGCCGAAGACCGATATGCCATGACTCTGCTCGCCACCGCCTCCAATCCCGCCTTCTCCGTATCCCGATTCGAAATCGACCGGAAACAAATCTCTTTTACCATCGACACCCTCAGACACTTCCACACGCTCTACCCCAAACGCCTCGCACCCACTCTCATACTCGGCTACGACGCGGTCCGCGACTTCCCCACGTGGCGCAAACCCGAAAGCGTAATCGAACTCTGCGATATCGCGGCAGTCGCACGTCCCGGACAGTCCGACGAGCACCTCAAACCTATCCTCGGCTCACTCTCCCACAAAATTTCGCTCGTCCGCGGCAGGCTCCTCGACATCTCCGCCACCGACATCCGCAGGCGTAGCGCCGCCGGTCTTTCCATCCGATACATCCTTCCTCCGGATGTCGAAAACTACATCCATAAACACGGGCTCTATAAAGCCATCCCGCACTGAAAGGGCAACCCTCGCAAAATGGCAAAGTCAGCTTACAATCGCAACCAGCATGTCACCCCGCCACGCAAACGCCAATGGTATATCTACGTCCTCGTATTCGTCACCGCATTCTTCTTCCTCGCAACGTGCGGATTTGTCTACGTGATGAAAGTCAATCCAGGAGCCGTTACCCTCACCGGAGGCCGCCACGGCCGCGTCGGCTCCATATTCGGCGGCCCACAGGAATTCAACCTTCTCGTAGCCGGACTCGACATCGCAGGTTCCGTCAACCGCACCGACTCCATTATCGTCGCCCATATCAATCTGCGCGACAAGTACGCAAATCTCGTATCGGTCCCACGCGACTTCCGCGTCGAAATACCAGGCCACGGAAAACACAAGATCAACGAAGCCTACGGCAACGGCGGTCCCGAACTCCTCATGCAGACACTCGAAAACCTCCTCGGCGCCAAAATCGACTACTACGTCATACTTCGTACCTCCGGTGTCGAAAAAATAATCGACGCAATGGGCGGAGTCGACATCGAAGTGGAAAAACGACTCAAATACACCGACCGGTCGCAAAACCTCTATATCGACCTCCAGCCCGGCCAACAGCACCTCGACGGCAAAAAGGCGCTCGGCTATGCACGATTTCGCCACGACGCACGAGGAGACTTCGCACGTATCGAACGCCAGCAGAAACTCATCGACGCGCTCGCCCGGCAGGCACTCTCTGTCGCCATAATAAAACATCTACCCAAACTCATGGGCGAACTTTCCAAAAACAACCTCATCGAAACCAACATAAAACTCAGCGCCGCCTCCGCCATGGCGCGCAAATACGACGACCAGCTCCGCACCAATACCAAATACATCATGGCTCCCGGAGTCCCAAAAACCATTCGCGGCGTCAGCTATGTCATCCCCGACTACGATGAAATTCCCTATATCTCAGGCGCCATGCTCAACGGCGGCTACCATCCACGCAACAAAGCCGTCCTTATCTC
>CAZQSL010000129.1:0-10172 GCA_964595945.1 uncultured bacterium | reverse complement strand
CGGGCTCCGCCGAAAAAGCGCAGGTGCAGTACATGACAAAGATGCTCCTGCGCCTCAGGGAAACACCCTCGCCTGATCATGCCGCCGACGCTCTCGCCCTCGCCCTCTGCTACTCCAACACCATCAGGCTCAACGCCGCCCTCCGCAAATCGCAATAGCCATCTGCATCCATTGTGAAAGACGCGGGCCGTACGTTTCCACTAAAGCCCCGCCTCGAAATCTTCCCAAGAAGGTCTTAGCAGCAATGATCTCACACCTCAGAGGCACAATCACCGAAAGCGCCGAAAGCCACCTCGTCATCGACGTAGGCGGCGTAGGATTCAAAGTCACGGCGCCCTCATCGGTCCTCGCATCCAATCTGCCAGGCACGGCCAATGCCGTCATCCACACCGCCATGATCGTCACTGACAGCGAAATCGCCCTCTACGGATTCGACACTCCGGCACAGCGAGAGATTTTCGATCTCCTGCTCACCGTCTCCGGCATCGGTCCCAAAGCCGCTGTCAAGATGCTTTCGATCCCCAAAGACAGACTCCTCGAAGCCATTGCCGTCGAAGATGCCGCTCTCCTCACCACCATACAGGGCATAGGTCAGAAAACGGCCAAACGCGTAATACTCGAACTCAAGGACAAGATCGGCAAGATATTCACCGCCGGCGGGCTCCCCGGCGGTCTCCACGCCGCTGTTTCCGCCCCCGCAGGCAGCGAAGCCGCCGCCGCTGCCCAGGGACTCCAGGCGCTTGGCTATTCGCCTGCGGAAATACGCTCGATGATGAAGTCTCTCTCCGAATCCGACCTCGCGAGCCCTGCCTCCGAAATCATCAGGCTATGTCTGCGAAAACGTGAAAAATAACATTTTACCCTACATAAATCTTTTCCATTCAACGAAAGGAAGGAACACTGAAAATGGCAAAAAGAGACAAGGTAGTACTCGCTTACTCGGGCGGACTCGACACTTCCGTCGGCATCAAATGGCTCCAGGACTACAAGGACCTCGACGTCATCGCACTCTGCATCGACATCGGCCAGGGCAAAGAGCTTGGCCCCATCAAGGAAAAAGGGAAAAAAATCGGCGCAATCAAGAGTATCGTCTACGATGCCAAAGATAAATTCTGCAACGAATATCTCGCCCGCCTTATCAAATCCAACGCCGTCTACGAAGGCCAGTACGTCCACTCCACATCGCTCAACCGCCCCTGCATCGTCGAATGTATGGTCGAAGTCGCCCGCAAGGAAGGCGCGAAATACGTGGCTCACGGCTCCACCGCAAAGGGCAACGATCAGGTGCGCTTCGAAGTTTCCACAATGGCTCTCGCACCCGATCTGACCACCATCGCATTCGCCCGCGAGTGGGGCATGACTCGCGAAGAAGAAATCGAATACGCGAAAAAATACGACATCCCCGTGCCCGTCACGGTCGCCAGTCCCTACAGCATCGACCTCTCGATCTGGGGCAAGAGCACTGAGTGCGGCATACTCGAAGACCCCTGGAATGAGCCTCCCGCCGACGCCCATCACTGGGTCGCCAAGGCCGATGTCACCCCAGACACTCCGGAATATATCGAACTCGGTTTCGAGGCCGGCGTCCCCGTGTCGCTCAATGGCAAAAAAATGAAACTCTTCAACATCATTTCGCAACTCAACGATATCGCAGCCGCCCACGGCGTCGGACTCACCGACATGGTCGAAAACCGCCTCGTCGGCATCAAGAGCCGCGAAACTTACGAAGCCCCAGCCGCCACTGTCATCATCAAGGCGCACAAAGACCTCGAATCGCTCGTCCTCACGCGCGATACGCTCCACTTTAAAACCATGCTCGAACAGAAGTATTCCGAACTCATCTACGATGGCCGCTGGTTCACCGAACTTCGCGTCTGTCTCGACTCGTTCTTCGACACCGTATCCGCCAAGGTCAATGGCACGGTCCGTGTCAAGCTTTTCAAGGGCACGGCGGTCGTAGTAGGCCGCAAGTCGCCCAATTCGCTCTACATCCAGAATCTTGCCACCTATGACAAGGGTGATACATTTGATCACACTGCCGCCATTGGATTTATCAAGCTATGGGGGCTGCCGGCACGTGTCGAAGCCATGGTCGCCGAAGCCAACGCGGAAAAAGCCAGGACAAAACCCGCGAAAAAGAAATAGCTGTAAAGCATCGGATACGCATGGATCAAACGGGAATATCGCGAAGAGGGGCGTTGCACAACGCCCCTCTTTTTGTTGGCAGATGAGATGCCTTGCGTATGCAACAAATTGTACACCGGCATACCGGTTCGCCTTCATACAGTTTTTCAGTTTTCTTTACGGCAAGTAATACCTATCCGCTGGCAACATAAAAACACGGCGGTGTCTCCGCACCCCTCCGTCGCACCATACATGTTACTTCTATGAACGCGAATCGGTACCACTTGTCTGATGCCCATCACTTGTGATGAGGAATTATCCAGGCCGACTTGTTATCCGTTTCACGGCACTCAGAAACGCCTCTACATCGTCTTCAGTCAGCCGGCCCATCGTGCCGACACGAAAATTTTCGGTCACACCGGGGCGGTTTCTGTAAATGACAAATCCTTCATCCTTCAGTCCGGCATAGAAGGCACCGTACTCAAACATGCCATCGGCGGGACTCGCGAAAACCGTCAGCACCGAGCTTTGCCACTCAGGGGCGAGCAGCGTCTCGAAGCCCATCTCACGCATCCCGGCTGCGAGCCGCTTCTGATTGCGCGAATAGCGGCGGTAGCGGCCTTCGATGCCGCCTTCTTCTTCGAGTTCCGCGAGTGCCTGCGCGAAAGCGAGTATCGCGTGTGTCGGCGGCGTAAACCTGAACTGGCCGGAGCGCTCGAACTCGTCATACTGCGCGCGCAGATCGAGGCAGACCGAGCGGGGATTGTTGCCTGTCTGCGCGAGAGCCTGCTTTTTTGCGATCACGAAACTGAATCCCGGTACTCCCTCGATGCACTTGTTGGGCGATGATATGAGATAGTCGATGGCGCTTGCGGCGATGTCGAGGGGTTCCGCGCCGAAACTGCTGATGGCATCGCAGATGAAAACCACACCCGCCCGCGCAGCCGCCGCGCCGATTTCCGCTACCGGGTTGATGATGCCCATTGTCGTCTCGCAGTGGCAGCATACAACATGTGTGATGGCCTGATCATGCGTGAGCTTTTCGGCCACTGCCGCCGGATCGACGATTTCGAGCCAGTCGAAAATGAGAGTGTCCACATCGACACCGAGCTGCCCCGCGATTTCCGGCAGGCGTTTGCTGTACTCGCCGTTGACGCACACGAGTAGTTTTCCGTCTGCCGGTATGACGGTCGTCAGCACGGCTTCGAGGCCGAACGTGCCGCAGCCCTGAATGGGGATCATCGAGTATTCGTCAGGCGAAAGGCCCGCGAGGCGGAGTGTAGTCATGCGGATGCTGTCGATGATCTTGACGAATTCGTCATCACGCGACCCGACATCGCGGAGCATGGCTTCCCTGACAGTGCGGCTCGTCGTCAGCGGGCCGGGGGTGAACAGTAATGGCTCGTTTTTCATCTGGCACCGGAAATAATAAATTTATCCTGCGGTTTTTACAATGTCATCTTCCTTGATCACGCCGGGGCGTAGCACGACGGCGACTCCGTTGCGCACTGCCACGACAGTCGAGGGGACCGGATTTTTCAGAGGCCCCGCGTCGATGGCGATGGCTATGCCGTTTTCAAACGCGAGTACGGCTTCCATGCAGGTGCGCGAATCCTTCATGCCTGAAATGTTGGCGCTAGTGGCTGCGAGCGAACCGCCACAGAGAGCGACGAGTTCGGACGAAATTTCATGCGCCGGCATGCGGAATCCGATAGTGCCGGTGGGCGCTATGCCTGGCGCAGCGGCAACGGGATCGACTTCGAGCACGAGTGTCATGGGGCCGGGCCAGTACGTGTCGATGAGGCGTTGCGACTGGGGGTTGATCCTGGCGCCCCAGCGTTGGAGTTGTGCTTTGTCGCTGATGAGTATCTGAAATGGTTTGCCCGGCGGGCGGTGTTTCATATCCATCATTCTGTTTATGTTGGCCTCTGAAACGGCACTGCCGATGCCGTAAACCGTTTCCGTGGGGAACAGGATTATCCTGCCTTCGGCGGCGGCTGTTACCATATCGTCAGCGCAGCTCTTCCAATCCGCTGCCTGTATCACTTTTGTAGTCAATTTGCCCATCCTGTGATTACCCTTTCAATGCCTGAAAGGTCTTCGGCCGTACCGGTATCCGAAAAGCCTGCATCCGCGAGGATTTCCAGCACGCTTGCGGCCTGTCCGGCTCCGATCTCGATGGCGATGAGACCGCCGTGTTTCAGATGGCGGCGTGCCCTCGATACTATCCGGTATATAGTTTCAGTCCCATTGGGGCCGCCGTCAAGAGCGGCGCGAGGGTCGTAGTCGCGCACGACAGCATCGAGTTTCTCGATGTCGCCTGTCGGGATGTAGGGTGGGTTGGACACAATAGCATCAAAGCAAGCTTTGCGCGGTATTTCCGCGTAGAGGTCGGACAGTATGATTTCGTATTTCCCGGATAAATTATGGAGTTGCGCATTTTCCCGGGCGAGTTCCACGGCGAGGGGATTTATATCGACAGCGGTGACATCAGCGGCAGCGCCGACAGAGAGGAGACCTATGCCGGCGACCCCGGTGCCAGCGCAAAGATCGAGTATCGAGGCTTTGGAGATGTGTTTTTCCGCGATCAGGCGGGCGGCGGTTTCGACGAGGATTTCCGTTTCGGGGCGCGGGATGAAAACTCCGCGGCGTACCTTCATCATCATGTCGAGAAAGGGGGCTGTGCCGAGCACGAGCTGGAGAGGCTCGCCGTCAGCCACGCGAAAGGCGCGGGTGAGGATTTCATCCGATACGGAGGGTTCCATCGCGCGGCCAGGGTCAATGCGGATGGCGGCGGCAGTCAGGCCTGCTGTTTCGCAGACGATGAATTGTGCCACGAGGCGCGGATTGTCGATCGCCGGGTTGTTGGCGATCATGGCCGCGGCGGCGGTGAGTATGTTTTCGATTGTGCGCTGGTGGTTGCAGGGCATGGGGAGAGTGTCGATCTGTTGGGATTATGATGCCGGGATGGCATCTGGATATTATGCTTCGTCAACGGAGGCGGAAGCCGAGTCGGCGGCGGCAGTGGCGAACTGTTCCTTCATAAATTTCTGGAGCTGGTCGAGCAGAGAGGCGAGTTCGCCTTCCATGATGAGATCGAGCTGGTAGAGAGTGAGTCCGGCGCGGTGGTCCGTGACGCGGTTTTGGGGAAAGTTGTAAGTGCGGATGCGTTCGGAGCGGTCGCCGGAGCCGACCTGAGTGCGGCGGTCCTCCGAGATTTTTGCCTGCTGCTCCTGCTGCATGACATCGAGTATGCGGGCGCGGATGAGGCGCATGGCCTTGGCGCGGTTCTGATGCTGGGAGCGTTCGTCCTGACACTCGACAGCGATGCCAGTGGGGATGTGGGTGACACGGATGGCGGACTCTGTCTTGTTGACGTGCTGGCCGCCTGCGCCGCTCGCTCGGAAGGTGTCGACGCGGAGTTCGGAGGGATCGATCTGGATATCCATTTCATCGGGCTCGACGAGGACCGCGACGGTAGCCGCGGAAGTGTGGATGCGTCCATTGGTCTCGGTGACGGGAATACGCTGGACGCGGTGGACGCCGCTTTCGTATTTCATAAGCTGGAAAGCCGTGCGTCCACGGATGGAAAGGACTGCTTCCTTGTAGCCGCCCATCGGAGTCGGCGAGGCGCTGATGACGTCGGTCTTCCAACCCTGGATTTCCGAGAATCGTGTATACATCCTGAAGAGATCGCCGGCGAAGAGAGATGCTTCGTCGCCGCCGGTGCCGCTGCGGATTTCGATGATGATCGGCTTGTTGAGGTCTGCGCTGTCAGCGCTGAGGAGTTCGTCGAGCTGCGCTTCGATGGCGGCGCGCGAGTCGGTGAGGGCGGCGAATTCGTCCTCGAAGAGAGCTCGCATGTCTTCGTCCGTTTCGGTTTCGAGCGACTTTTCCGTGTCCGCATACTGAGAGAGGAGAGTGCGGTAGTGGGTGTAGAGCGTGCAGATATCCGAGAGCTCGGAAAACTCCATGCCGAGTGTCTTGAGCCTGTCGGGATCGGAGGCGACATCGGGAGCGGCCATGAGTGACTCGACTTCGCGGTAGCGTTTGACGAGAGAGTCGAGGTGTCTGATCTGTACATCGAGAAGTGGCATGAGTTGCTTTCCAGTCGGTGATTGATATTAACAGAGATGCGTTCAGGCGTCGAGATTCCACCTGTTGCAGATGGGTATGCGGCGGCCGATGCCGAACGATTTTCGCTTGACCTTGATGCCCTGAGGCATTTGGCTGCGTTTGAATTCGGCGATTTTATAGAGGCGGGCGACACGGCGCACGGTGGCTTTGTCGTGGCCGCGGCCGATGATTTCATCGGCGGAGAGACGCTCTTCGACAAGTAGATGGAGGATGGCGTCGAGTACGGGATAGGGCGGGAGGCTGTCGGTATCGCGCTGATTGGGAGCGAGTTCGGCTGAAGGTTCTTTTTCTACGATGTTACGGGGGATGATGCAGCCGTCACGATTGATGTGGCGGACGACCTCGTAGAGTTCGGTTTTGAAAAGATCACCCGGCACATTTTTGCCGCCACCGCCGTCACCGTAGAGTGTCCAGTAGCCGACTGAGAGTTCGGACTTGTTGCCAGTAGTGCAGACGAGGCGGCGGTACTTCATGGAAATTTTCATGAGGATCTGCATGCGGCAGCGTGCCTGGTCGTTTTCTTCGGCGACACCGAAGGGAGTGGGGCCGAAGGCTTGCTCGAAAGTAGCGAGGCCGGCGTCGAACATTTCGCTGATGGGGATTTCCATGTGGCGCACGCCGAGGTTTCCTGCAAGGAGCGCCGCATCGCTTTTGCTGTGGCCTGATGAGAATTTCGAGGGCATGGCGACACTGAGCACCTTGTCAGCGCCGAGCGCCTGAGTGGCGATGTATAGCGTGTAGGCCGAGTCGATGCCGCCGCTTGAGCCGATGACGACACCATCGAAGCATGCCTGCTTGTCGAAGTAGTCGCGTAGGTTGATGGACATGGCGCGCACGATGGATTCCGGCTCGGGTATGAGGGGGGCGACGGGGCCGCCGTCCGAGAGGTCGAAGACAGTAAGAGACTCGGAAAACGCCGGGGCAGAAGAGATGACAGAGCCGTCGGGGGCGATGGCGATGCTGTTGCCGTCGAAAACGACTTCATCCTGACCGCCGACGAGATTGACATAGACAATCGGCACGGATGCCGAGGCGGCGCATCGGCGGAGCTGGTCGCATCGCGTCTGCTGCTTGTCGATATGCCACGGTGAGGCGTTGATCGAAAATATCACGGAGGCGCCAGCCGAGGCGAGTCTGCTGGTAACGTCGATGCCGTACCTTTCACTCCAGAGATCTTCGCATATCTGGACTCCAATGCAGCAGTTGCCGTTGCGTGAGGGGATGTCGAAGGCGGTGACTTCGCCGATGGCGCCTTCGTCGAAGTATCGTTTTTCGTCGAATACGTCATAGCCGGGAAGTACGGTTTTTTTGACTTTGCGAACAAGGCGTCCATTGGACAGGATGGCAGCGGAATTGTAGCGTCTGGTGAGTCCTTCTTCGCCGAGGGCTTCGCCCTGCATGTCGATAAAACCGACAATGGCAGTGATGCCTTCGGTCGCGGGAGCGATGACTTCACTGAGGACTCTAAGGTTTTCTGCAATGAATCCCTGCTGGTATATCAGATCGTAGATGGGATAACCGGAGATGGCCATTTCGGGGAAAACGACAACGTCAGCGCCTGCGTTGCGCGCCTCGCGTATGTAGCCGGCGATCCTTGCGGCGTTGCTGGCGACGGCGCCGACGGTGGTGTTGATCTGTGCCATTGCGATGCGCATTGTGGGGCTCTCCCTGCTGCGTGGTTGCCGCTGCGGACATTTTCTTTTATCAGACAAAACGGGCAGAGTCACCCCTGCCCGTCGGATTTTGCATCGAGTCCTGATCGGCTGATCAGATTTTCTTTTTGGATTTTTCGGCGTGCGGGTCGCCATTTTTTCTGACGTGATCTTCGATGGCCTTGACGCTGAGGCGGTAGTCGTCATCACAGTTCTTTTTGAGCAGAGTGACGACGATGCCCTCGAAGACTGGGCCGACTATGGGTATCTTGAGTTCGAAATGGCCAGTGAGCACGCGTTTCGTGCGGCCGTCGCCTTCGTCGATAAATTCGAGTTTGTGCGCGCAGTTGATCTTGTCGCGGAGCACGCCGGGGATGATCTTGGTGGAGTAGAGGTGCTTTGCGCGGTCCCAGGTGGATTCTTCGATGAAGTTGAGATGTTCGGGTTTGATGATCTTCTGGACGATAGGGGGCATCTGGCCGTGGACATTCCACTTGTTTTTGATATATTTAATGCCGTCCTTTTCGACGCATTCGAGCGGGATGCTCTGGCTGACGTTGGGAAGGTCTTCGAGACTGTAGCTTGGCTGGTCGTTGTCCATCAGAATCTTGCAGACGGTATCTACATAAAAGTCGTAGTATTGGACGATGTTATAGCGTTCCATTCGGCCTCCTGATTGACTGCGCGGAGCAGCCATGATGATGGAGAGATTTTACACTGATGATGAGATGTAGACAAGTGGCGAGCGATCATTGGTATCAGTGGTGTTTGTATGGCAGAGGAGCAGAATCATCGCAAGTATGTATAAAATCATGCTTTCAGACGTATGTAATGATGATGGCTGTTGATTTTTCAGAGATAGATTTCAGGAGTCCTGATTCGGCATTTTTCATTTTTTCGGCGTCGGTGAGTTCGATATGATCGTAGCCGAGTAGATGGAGGATGCCGTGGCGAAGGAGCTCCTTCATTTTTTCATCGAAAGACATACCGTCTTCGGCGGCGTCGGATAGCGCCTGGCGAGGAGCGATGACAACATCGCCGAGTTCGTCACAGGGGATGCCAGGGATGAGATCGCCTTCGAGAGCGGGAAAGCTCAGCACGTCGGTCGGCGTGCCGATGCCGCGCCACTGCTCGTTGAGGTCCTGCATGCGCCTGTCTCCGACGAGCGACACGGTCATCTCCGTGGCGGGCTGGCAGTGCATGGCTTCGAGGATGAGTAGTGAGTAGTCGCGCACGGCGTCGAGGGGGATGCGCATGCGGGTGGTGTTGGAAACTTCAATGTTTGGCATTGTGCTTGTGAGAGTCCTTAGGGGCCTTGAGATCATCGAGGTCCGGGTATTCGAGCCGGGAGTGATAGATGCTTGCGAGGGTCTTGATGAGGACGAGGCGGAGAGTGTCGATCTGTTTGAGAGTGATGGCGCATTCGTCGAACTGGCCGTCGGCGAGGCGGAGATTGACGATGTCGTTGACGGTGCTTTCGATGAGTTTTGGAGTGGGGTGTTTGAGAGATCGGACTGCGGCTTCGCAAGAGTCGGCGAGCATTATGACGGCTGACTCGATAGTGGTGGGGCGTGGGCCGGGGTAGCGGAATCTTTCCTGCACGACATCTTCGCCCGGGGCGGCCTCGGTGCGGGCCTTGTGATAGAAAAATGAGATGAGCAGGTTGCCGTGGTGTTCGGCGATGAATTTTATGATTTCCTCGGGCAGGTTGTGTTCGCGGGCCATTTCGATGCCGTCGCGTACGTGTGAGCTGATGACGAGCGCGCCGAGCGTGGGTGCGATTTCGGCTGTTGCGTTGGCGCCCTGGAGCTGGTTTTCGACGAAGAAGTACGGGCGTTTGATCTTGCCGATGTCATGGTAGTAGCAGCCGACGCGTACGAGCAGGGGGTCGGCTCCTACGGCTTCGGCGGCGGTTTCGGCGAGGTTGCCCATGAAGAATGAATGGTAATAGGTGCCGGGCGCCTGGATGAGCATTTCCTTGAGGAGGGGTTCTTCGGGGTTGGAGAGTTCGAGCAGGCGGTGGGGGGTAAGGATGTTGAAAACGCGCTCGAAAAAGGGCATGGAGCCCGATGCGAGCACGACAGCGATCACGCCGTTGAGCGCGCCGTAGTAAAACATGTCCTGGATGGTCTGTCGAAGTGATTCGAGGTGCAGGAGTGAGACGATGGCGATGACGGCCATGTTGGAGAGCGAGATGGTGAGCCCGGCTTTGAGGATACTGTCCTTCTGGCGTGGGCGCGAGGAGAATCTGTAGGCTGA
>CAZQSL010000128.1:0-10199 GCA_964595945.1 uncultured bacterium | reverse complement strand
CGTTGACGTGTGGCTTTGTCCGCTGATATTTTTCTTTGCCCATTTCTGTCCTCCGCGGCGGTATCGCCGCTTGTGTAGGAAATTTTTCAATTTTTTTTAAGCCAACGACCGGGATTGAACCGGTGACCTCATCCTTACCAAGGATGCGCTCTACCGACTGAGCTACGTTGACGTCTTGCTGCAGAGCGGGAGACGGGGTTCGAACCCGCGACACCCAGCTTGGAAGGCTGGCACTCTACCAACTGAGCTACTCCCGCGATTGCCGCGCTCCCGGGCGGGTTGCCCGGGAGTGGAAAAAGAGTGGAGGGGATTGGATTCGAACCAATGTAGGCGTGCGCCAACGGGTTTACAGCCCGTCCCCTTTAGCCGACTCGGGCACCCCTCCGTTTTTTTCATTTTCAAGCTTCTGAGCCGGCGATCCGACTTGAACGGACGACCTGCTGATTACAAATCAGCTGCTCTACCAACTGAGCTACACCGGCTAACTATAAACGCAATCAAACATTCTATGAATGGACGCCCTCTTCGTCAATGCCCGTGAAAAGATATTTCGGATATTTATTTTTTCATGGGTTAAATACACCATATATAATATGATGTTTTCAGAGTCCCTCCTTCTGGCGTCTTGCTTCGAACATAAGTACCGATGCGGCGACCGAGGCGTTGAGCGAGGGGAACTGTGGAAGTGTAGGTATTTTCATGAGAAAGTCGCATTCTTCGGCGACAATGCGCGACAGGCCGTCGCCTTCGCTGCCGACGACGATGACGATGGATGTGCCAAGTTCGGTATCGTAGCATGACTTTACGGCACGTTCGTCCGCGCCCGCGATCCAGCAGCCCCATGATTTCATCTCGACGATGGCCTGTCTGAGGTTGGAGACTTTAGCGATGGGGACGTGTTCGACGCCGCCACATGATGTTTCGTATACTGTTTCTGTGATATCGCAGCAGCGTGTACGCTCGATAATGATGCCATCGGCGGCGGCGGCGGCGGCGGAGCGGATGATGGCGCCGAGGTTGCGGGGGTCCTGTATGTGGTCTACGGCGAGTATGAGAGCGTGTTTGCCGGCCTGCGCGACTCTATCTCCGATTTGGGATAGTTCCGTGTACTGGAACTGTGAGCAGGTGGCTTCAATGTCGGGAGCGCCCTTGTGGGTGCCGCGTCCGCCGCCTTTGGTGGCTGGCATATCATAGATTCGCACGCCGGCCTGTGCGGCGAGTTCCATGATTTCCCTGATGCGTTTGTCAGTGATGACGCGCGCGCTCACCGTGAGGGCCTGCACGCGGCCTGCTTTTATGGCTTCAGCGATCGAGTTTTTGTCGTTAAGTTTCACTGTGGGGTATTGTCTCCAGTTTTTCGATGAGTGCTATTGCCTGTGCCGCTATGCCTTGTGAATGGCCGAGTGGGCCGAGTCCTTCGGGTGATTTTGCCTTGACCGATATGCTGTCGGGATCGAGGCTGGTGAGAAACGCTATGTTATGGGCGGCGCGCGCGATAAATGGAGCAAGGGTGGGGGCCTGGGCGATGACGACCGAGTCGATATTGACCAGGGTCCAGCCTGCCGCACGCACTTTTTCGAGTGCACGGGCAAGGAGCAGGCTGCTGGCGATGCCTTTGAGCGAGGGATCGGACGCGGGGAACAGCGTGCCGATGTCGGGCAGTCCCGCGGCGCCAAGTATAGCGTCGCTGATGGCATGGAGCAGCACATCGGCATCGGAATGCCCCACGAGCGAAAATCCGCAGGGGATTTCTATGCCGCCGAGTACGATACCTTCGCCTGCTGCGAGCGGATGTATGTCCCAGCCGAGGCCTACTCTGTTCATTTTTTCCTTTTTCCGTGGTTTTCCTTAGTTTTCTGAGGCATCGCGGTTGTGGGTTCGTCGTCTTCATGATCGGTCACGGCGGCAAAAATGAGTCTGCCGGCGACGGACTGCATGATGTTCTTGATTTCGACGGTAAGCGACTCGCCGATGTGTTTGTCGGCATTTTCGATGACGACCATGGTGCCGTCATCGAGATAAGCGATGCCCTGCCCCATTTCCTTGCCGTATTTTACGATGCTGACGTTGATAAACTCGCCCGGGATTACACTGTGGCGCATGAATCCTGCAGCGGTATTGATGTTGAGGACGCGGATGTCGAGTGCGCCAGCGACCTTTCCGAGGTTAAAATCGTTGGTGACGAGGCATCCGTCTATGGATTTTGCGTAAGAAGCGATGCGTGCGTCGACAGTGACGGGTTCGCCCGGTTTCGCGGGAGGTATGTCTATCACCCTGAGATCGACATCACGGTTTTCCTTAAGTTTCGTGACCACTTCGAGGCCGCGGCGGCCGCGTTTTCTGCGCATCGCGTCGGCATCGCCCGCAATGCCCTGCACCTCGTTGAGCACGATTGAGGGGATGATGATGCGTCCTTCGAGAAATCCGTGCTGCACCAGATCAAGCACCCTTCCGTCGATGATGACGCTCGTGTCGAGCACTTTGGGCCTGGCGATATGGGGCGCGCCATCAAACACCGCCGACCTCGCGCTACCCGGCGGCACATTGCCGCCAAAAAAGGGCAGCCGGCTGAAAACAAGCACCCCGAAATAGCCGAAAAGCACCGAGCCGATTATCGTCATGGCCAGCATCGCGACGTTGAATTCGCCCAAAAAGAACCATACCGGCAGCGATACGAGCAACGCGAACACTATCCCGATGATCAGCCCGATCAGCCCCGAGGCCATGATCTGGGGCGAATGCTCCTGGATAGAGCGCAGCACCTGCTTGTGCATCTTCAGCAGATAGCCCTCGAAATAGTTGGAAAACAGTATGCCCGAAAGGAAACCGGCTATGATAAATCCCGCCATGTTGTAGATCATCACGGGCTGATCTGGATTGTATGCCTTGTTGAAAACCGCCGAAAGGTAATAGAAGAAACCGGCGCCGCCGATGCAGCTTAACAGTTTTATCATTATCGAGAACATCGGGGCCCCATCCCGCCGGGTCGAAAGAAGTACTATTTCCACCTACGCATTTTAACTACGCTTCAAATTGATTGTAGCACTCTTGTGGATGCGTGTCAGTATCTGCCGCCAACGAAAAAACCCGCCGGAGGCGGGTTTGTGATTAGCTAATGTTGTTGCGGCCGACTAATGCAGGGCTTCGTCGATATATCTCAGAGCCTGCTCATGATCGACATTTTTCGAAACGCTGATTTCGCCCGCAAGTATGACTTTCACATTGTCGAGCATCTTCTTTTCGCCCATCGACAGCCCCTTGTGCTGCTCCTTGAGGCTGAGGTTGCGCAGTACTTCCGCGACTTCCTTGATGTCACCGGTCTTGATTTTGTCGAGATTGAATTTGAAACGTCTGTTCCAGTTGGTGGGCATTTTCGTGATTTTTCTGCTCTTCAGCAGATCGAACACATCTTCTATCTGTTCGGAGTTGGTGATTTTTCTGATTCCGATTTCTTCTGCCTTGTCTACCGGGAAGATGATTTTCATCTTTTTCAGCGTGAGAGATACGACAAAATAGCTCTTGGTGTTTCCCAGTATTTCCTGCTCAGTGACCGATTCAATGAGCCCGACACCATGAAGGGGATGCAGAATCTTATCGCCGATCTGAAACATAAGTTCCTCCCGAGACACGCATAAATTGATTTTGACAGTATGGAGTTGATACGACAGAAGTAACCATATAGGGATTGTATCACATCGCTGGCAAGTGTCAATCAAGTATCTGAAATTTGTTTCATATTTCACAAGATTGGATGGTTTGCCAATGTGAAAACCACGCTTTTTTACTATTCGCCAGACCTGGCCTCTCCAGTCAGGGTTTTACCATGTGTAGATTTTCAGCAACAGTATAATTCATCTTTTTTCGTCATAAAGGAATAGCGTGACGTGGGCGGCGTGTTCTGTTTTTGCGCAAAGCCGCGATGGTGTGATGTCATGTGAGACGCAATATTTTCGCACGGGGGACGCGCCGATAACGTAAATTACGGTAATAAAAAAGCGGCCTTGCGACCGCCTGGAGATACTCATGATTTTCTGTGGTTTGCCAATAGTGGAAACCGGACGGGGATCATACGACAACGCCTTCGGCGGAGTTTTCGCGCGATGAAATGACCTCGACATCGGAAGAGCCATCCTTGCCCGGAGTGAGTCTGAATGTGGAGCCTGGGGGGCAGTTGGTGAGCAGGATTTTTTCCGAGACGGGGTCTTCGATGTATTTCTGGACAAGCCGTCGTATCGGCCGTGCGCCATTGGCAGGGTCAAAGCCTTCGGTGGTGATCAGGTCCATGAGAGTGCGGTCGACTTCGAGTTCGTAGCCCTTGATATGGAGGCGCTCGCGGACTTTCTGGATGAAAAGATCGGCGATGTCAGCGATGTCGAGGCGGTTGAGGGGGCGGAAATAGATGAATTCGTCGACGCGGTTGAGAAACTCGGGGCGGAACGATTTTTTGAGTTCGAGAGATATTTTGCCCTTCATGGCCTCATATTCGCGGTCTCTGGTCTCGGAGTTGTCCGATATCGGGCGGCTTATGCGCAGGCCGAGATTGTCGATGTTGCTCATGATTTCGGCGCCGACGTTGGTGGTCATGATGACAATGGAGTTTTTGAAACTCACCTTGCGGCCGTGCGAGTCGGTGAGCATGCCGTCTTCCATGATCTGGAGGAGGAGGTTGAAGACTTCGGGATGCGCTTTTTCGATTTCGTCGAGTAGCACGACCGAGTATGGTTTGCGACGTACGGCATCCGAGAGCTGGCCGCCGTCGTCGAAGCCGACATAGCCTGGGGGAGCGCCGATGAGGCGCGACACGGAGGCCTTTTCCATATATTCCGACATGTCGATGCGGATGATGGAGCTTTCGTCGCCGAAGAGGAATTCGGCGAGAGCCTTGGCGAGTTCGGTCTTGCCGACGCCCGTGGGGCCTGCGAAGAAGAAGCAGCCCATGGGGCGTCCGGCTTCCTTGAGGCCGACGCGGGCGCGGCGGATGGCTTTTGCGACAGATTCGACTGCAAGGTCCTGCCCGACGATGCGGCGCCGGATGGTTTCTTCCATTCTGAGCAGTTTTGCCGTTTCCTCTTCCTTGAGTCGTGCGACGGGGATAGATGTCCACATGTAGACGATTTCGGAGATTTCGTCTTCGGAGATGATGAGTTCGGGAGTAGCGGCGGTTGGGCCTGTGGATTGGGATTCCTGTTTGATCTGTTCTTCGAGGGCCTTTTCTTCGTCGCGCAGGGAGGCGGCGTATTCGAATTGCTGGTCCATGACGGCGGTGTTTTTTTCCTCGCGGATGCGTTCGAGTTCCTTTTCGAGTTTTTTTATGACTGGGGTGGTGGGACAATTTTTGATCTTGACACGTGAGGATGCCTCATCGATGAGGTCTATGGCCTTGTCGGGGAGGAATCTGTCGGGGATGTAGCGGCTTGCGAGGCGCGCGGATGCGAGGAGCGCGGCATCGGTGATGGTGACATGGTGGTGATTTTGATAGCGGTCGCGGAGTCCGCGGAGTATTTCGACCGTTTCTTCGATGGTGGGTTCCTTGACGAAGACAGGCTGGAAGCGGCGTTCGAGTGCGGCGCTTTTTTCGATATGTTTTTTGTATTCGTCATAGGTGGTGGCGCCGACGCACTGGAGTTCGCCGCGGGCGAGTGCGGGCTTGAGGATATTGGAGGCGTCGATGGCGCCTTCGGCTGCCCCTGCGCCGATGATGGTGTGGAGTTCGTCGATGAATATGATGACTTCGCCTTTTGACTGCTGGATTTCGACGAGGACTTTTTTGAGGCGTTCTTCGAATTCGCCGCGGTATTTGGTGCCCGCGATGAGGCTGGCGAGGTCGAGTGAGAGGATGCGTTTGTCAAAGAGGATTTCCGGGACGTCTTTTTTGACGATGAGTTGCGCGAGGCCTTCGACGATGGCGGTTTTGCCGACGCCGGGGTCGCCGATGAGGACTGGGTTGTTTTTGGTGCGTTTGCTGAGTATCTGCATGACGCGTTCGATTTCGAGGTCGCGGCCGACGACTGGGTCGAGCTTGTCTTCGCGGGCGAATTCCGTGAGGTCGCGGCTGAATTCGTCGAGGAAGGGAGTTTTGCTCTTTTTCTTTTTTGCCTGAGGCTGCTGAGGCGAGGCAATGGGCTGTGGCGGCGTGTCGCCGTCGAGCAGCGAAAGGAGGCTGCGGCGCGCTTTTTCGATAGTGATGTCGTAGCCTGAGAGGATGCGTGAGGCGACGCCTTCGTTTTCGCGGATGAGGCCGAGCAGGAGATGCTCGGTGCCGATGTGGGAGTGCGTCATCGCGCGGGCTTCTTCGAAGGCGAATTCGAGCACGCGCTTGGATGCGGGGGTAAACGTGATTTCGCGGGCGCGCGTGCGGCGCTCGGGTTTGAACACTCCGGCAAGGTTGTCGAGTACGGTTTCGATACTGATGTCAAATCCGGTGAGCAGGCGCACGGCAAAACTGTCGGGGTCTTGCAGCAGCGCATAAAGAATATGCTCGGTATCGACGAAGAGATGGTTGTACTCCTCAGCCTTGCTCTGGGCAATGATGATCACGCGGCGCGCGTGTTCGGTGAATTTATCCCACATTGTAAAAAACCGCCTGTCCCACGCCGGCATATCCGGCCGTGGCTTCTTTTAAGTCTTATATATTATATGACTCTCAGTGGGCAATTTCTATCACATCACGCTGACATTTTCCGAAAGGAAGCTTTGCGCATGCAGTGTCGTTTCCATAGAAACCGCCAGTCACATTACAAAACAACGCGCACGCTTCCCCTTCTGTTCCCGCTTTCACAATTATCAATTTGCTTAACGGTTATGAATTATTAACTTATGCTATGTAAAGTAAACTCTCTGATATAATATACTATCTGTTGGAAAGTCGGCTGGAACAACCGTACGGGCAACACCACATGGCCGGTTCCGGGCAAAACTTTGCATGAGGTCGTCACCATGGTCTACAGTCTCGCTCTTCAGAACAAACCCGTCATCAATTCCGAAAACAACGAAAAAATCGGTCACATCAAGGGATATGTAATCGACCCCGACAAAAAGGCGGTCGTCGCGTTCGTCCTCTCGCCCGAACCCGGCCAGGACTCACTCAACGTCATCCCCTTCGCAGCCGTCAAAAGCGTCTACGACAACGCGATCATCATCGAAGGCCCCTGGACACCCGCCAAAATGGCCGACGCACCCGACATCCTCAACGTTTTCCTCAAAGACATCGGCATCATCGGCTCACAAGTACTCACCGACGCGGGCATGCTCGCCGGCATCGCAAGCGACTTCGCATTCAGCGAAACCGACGGCTCCATCGCCGCCATCACCATCGCTCCCGACCGGCTCAACATGAAGCACGTAGCCGGACACAATATTATCACCATCACAAAAAACCGCATCATGGTCAGCGCCGCCTCACTCGAAGAAAAAGACACGCCACTGCCCCGCCCCACTGCCCCGCGCCCACCTGCAGAGCGCCCACAAGCTCCCCCCACACGACGCGCCACCACAAAACCCGCTCCCCAAACCGCTGCCCCGCAAACCGTCCAGTTTTCCACCGAATCCATCCGCAAAGTTATCGCCGAAGCATTCCGCGACATGACAAACATCCTCCTCGGCCGCCTCAACGCGATGGACCCCTCAAAAGCCGTCATCGCGCTCAAGTCCGACCTCCAGCACATCGCCGAAGGTCTCCACCCAGCCACACCACCACCAGCCTTCGACGACTCCGCCCTTCAGGAACTCATCGTCATCATCGAAGACAAAATCAACAAAAGCGTCGCAAAACCCATCACCGAAATCGCAGCCTCCATCTCAGCTCTCGACACACGCCTCGCCACCATCGAAGGCTCCCAGTCCCCGGCATCAGCACAGACCGACGACTTAAAATCTTTCATCACCGCCGAACTCACACGCCTCGCCACCCTATTAGAATCATCCACACCACCCGCCCCCCCAGATATTTCTCAGGCCATCGCCGCCGCCACCGCTTCTTTCATCACAAAAGATGACCTGCACGACGAAATCATCGAACTCGGCAAACGTCAGGAAGAACGATTTACCGCACTCCACAAATCCGCCCTCGCCGACTTCGACCGCCTCATCTCCGCCCATCAGCCCCCGCCCGCCCCGCCCGCTCTTGACGAAGATACCGCCGCACACATCATCCGCGACATGCAGGTCGAGCTCACCGCACGCATCACCACCGAATTCGACTCCCGCTTCGCATCCCTCACCGAATCCCTCACCTCCACCATCCCCCAACCCTCCACCTGCCTCGACGACGCCACTCAGATCATCAAGGCCGACATCGCTCAACTCTCCGCCGACTCCGCCGCCACGGGCAACCTCCTCATTTCGAAATTCGACTCCGTCACCACCACCCTCGCCATCCACGTCCAGTCGCTCATCGACGCACAGCAGGCCATTGTCGACAAAGCCGAAGAACTCGCCAAAAATCTCGCCACCACCGCCATCAGACACGACAGCATGATCGTCGATTCCCTCGCCGAAAAATCCGACGCCGTACGCTCCGGATTCCTCAGCATGGAAACCCACTTCAACAACTCCACCGATCGCATCATCTCCACCATCGACTCTTTCCGCGAACACCTCGCCGACGCCCTCTGCGAATTCACATCACTCCAGATCGACTCACGCCTCCACTCCATCACAGACAGCCTCTCCACTCTCACTGCCAACTTCCCCGAAAACCCTGTCCCTCTCTCCACCACTATCACCGCCATCGACGAAAAAACCGATATCCTCAATTCCACCATCTTCACCCTCGAAGCACAATCGGACACATCCACCCAAAAAATACTCGCCAACATCGACTCTTTCCGCGAACACCTCGCCGACGCCCTCTGCGAACTCGCCTCACTCCAGATCGACTCGCGAATAGCCTCCATAGCAAAAAAAATCGACACCCTCGAATCTTCTCTCCCAAAATCAATTTCCGACGAAGTCATGAGCGAAATGGCCCCGGTCGCCGACGCCCTCAAAACCTGCACCCTCGACATCAGCGACAGCTTCGGCACCCTCTCCGGCGAACTCAAGGAAATCGTCGCCTCCGGCAGCCACGAAATCCTCCAGAACGTCGAAGCCGTCAGCTCCGCTCTCATCGATCAAACCACAAGCGCCGACATCAAGGACCTGCTCACAATGGTACTCGCCGATCAGGCACGATCAGCTCTCGATCCGCTCATGGCCATCATCGACGAAAAATTCGACTCATTCAAAAACGGCATAACATCGCAACTCCCCTCCGCCGCCACACCGGACACAGACGCCATCGACAGCCTCCGCTACGACCTCACGGCCCGCATCGCCGAATTCGAAACCCGCATCGCCGAAGGCTGGTACTCGGCTCTCGAAGACCAGCTCGCAGAACAGACCACCACCTTCACAAACTCCACCGAATCCCTCACATCTCTCATCAAATCCATCTCTTCCCTCTCCACCGAAGACATCGCCAACGCCAACTCGCCCATCGCCGAAAAACTCGAATCTCTCGAATCCTCACTCGCCACAGCCATCAAATCATCCATCGAAGCCATCGAAAACATCGCCACCACACCCACCACACCCACCACACCCACCACACCCACCACACCCACCACACCCGCCACACCCGCCACACCCGCCACACCCGCCGCACCACCTCTCACCGACTCTCTCACCGAAAAGCTCTCATCTCTCGAAACCACTCTCACGGACGCCATACGCGCCACCTCCGCAACACCGGACATCACGGCTCTCACCACCACCCTCAATTCCATCGAAAGCTCCATCACCACCACAATCAACACCACCGCCGGCACCATCATCGCAGCCATACCCCAGCCCCAGCCTGCCGCCCCCTCACCCATCGACGACGCCACCGCCGCTCAGCTCGGCGCTGCCATAGCTGACACCATCCACACCGCCGCCGGCGACGTCGTCGACAAAATCCAGTCTTCCATCAGCTCCGGCAACAGCGAAATCATCACTGGTCTCCAGACCATCCTCGCCAACGTCGACCGCCTACTCGAACGAGGCATCAAAATCGAGGTCGACAGCCTCATCTCCGGCAGTTCCCTCCTCAACAACATCTTCGGCGGCCGCAAACCCGAATCCCCCCTCAAACTCCCCTCCCCTCCATCCTTCAACATCCCCTCCCCACTCTCCCGCAACAAATCCAAAGCCTCCGCACAGTCCGACGACCGCCAGATCAA